>NZ_JBFUJG010000052.1:0-35808 GCF_056401495.1 Mucilaginibacter sp. P4_E8 | reverse complement strand
ATGAAATACTCACACGCCGTTTGATGGAAGCCATTCGGGTTCATAGCCCGAGGGCAGCTAAATTTTTAGAAAATGCATCAAGAATGGCAGCCGACTGGGAAACGCAAAGCCTCTTCAGTGACCCCGCCAAAGAGATTATTGCCTTTAGTTTTGTAGGCGTGTTAGGTATCCAGCTTCGTAAGCTCATGGCAATTGGTAAAGAGGAGATGTCGGTTAATAAACTTAGAAAATACCTGGAGAACTGCCAGCTCACTGCAAAAAGAATTTTACAACTCCTGTGCTTTTCACTTATTTCAAAATTATGGGATTACAGGAAGGACAAAAATTACACCCTTTCTCCAGCCCAAACTGTTATCTGCAAAAATTTTTTTGAAGATGAATTTGAGCTGGACATCAACGGTCTCATCAGTTTATTAAAAACCCTGATTTCAATTTTCATAGATAATGAATTGGATTTCCCTATAACAGAGTTGAATGATTTTTCATCAAACCTGCAAACAGAAAGCGACTTCTTAAAGGCTTGTTCAGGGTTGCAGGCAATCAATGTTTTGTCGGGCAACCCTCCTTTTACGGAATCCAACTGCAGTGATGCGGAAATACATTTAACGGTTGTTCTCGAACATTTAAAATTCCTCGTTAATTACAGGATGGTGTCCATTAAATCAATAGGCTACTTCGAAATGCGTAACACTAAACCTCATTACCTGTATAATTATACGGTTTTAGGTATCGACAACAAATCAAATGTAAACCAGGAAAGGATAAATTATGCCGAAACGCCCATAAATACCGACGCGGTTTTGCTTTATAAAGGCAGTTATCAACAGAACCTTAATCTCTTTCCATTTATCATTGATGTAAACGCCCTGGCGTTTGAAGGCGGCGCAAAAATTTGCTTTTATGCCTCACATGATAACACGGATAAAAGCTTGAACTATGTTTTTTTGGAAGATAATAGTGTAGTCAATATTGTTAATACCGGAACGGTAAAACCTGGTATTGATTTCAACGAACTGTTGCTCGACCCTCAAAAATTCAAGGACATGCGTTTCGACAACGTATTTAATCTTTTTAATGAAGCAAAAAAAGCAATTACAGGAATGGAAGAAGATGAAGAAGATATAGATGATGATTTTGAGCCATCTTTTCTAAAATGACCTAATCGCTTAATTTCAAACAGGAGGCCGTCAAATGAAAAAATATCCTTTTAAATTTTTAGATGCATACGGCAAAGAAGATACAGGTATATTTTTCGGTCGCGACGAAGAGATTAATACCCTTTATGAAATGGTATTTCAATCGTCCATTTTGCTGGTCTATGGGGCATCCGGCACCGGAAAAACAAGCCTGATCCAATGCGGGCTTGCCAGTAAATTCCCATCGCATGACTGGCTGGCATTAACGATACGCAGGGGTAATAATATTAACACGAATTTTGAAAAGGCGCTGGCAGATGCAGGAGGTACACTTTCGGCAGCACAGGATAATATGGATTGGCTTACTGAGGTAATGGAAGAAACAGAAGTGGCATCAACTCCCCCGCTGTTAACCCCGTTGGCGCAGGCTTTTAAAGCCATCTACTTAAACTCTTTTAAGCCGGTTTATCTCATTTTTGATCAGTTTGAAGAACTTTTTATCCTGGGGTCAAAAGAAGAGGAGCAACAATTTATTGCAACAGTGCAGGAGATATTGCAGATAGAGCAACCTGTAAAAATGATTTTTTCGATAAGGGAAGAATACCTGGGGTATTTATATGATTTTGAAAAGGCAGTACCACAGCTATTACGCAAAAAATTGCGGGTTGAACCTATGAACCTCAACAAAGTGCTGCAGGTAATTGAGGGTGCCACAAGTTATAAAAATTCTATTGTGCGGCTGAAAACTGATGAGGCCAAACTAATTGCCGAAGGCATATTTGAGAAAATAAAAGATAAAGAAAAATCACTGACCATACAATTGCCTTACCTGCAGGTTTTTTTAGATAAGCTTTATCTGGAAATCACCTGCGACGAAACACGGCAGCGTGAAGCGGTATTTACAGCCCAGGCCCTGAACGCGATTGGAGATATTGGCGACATACTACAGAATTTCCTGGAAGAGCAGGTAGCTGGGATCAGCAGAAAACTAAGTGAGGGTGATTCAATCATTTCGCCCGCAACCGTCTGGAGTATACTATCACCATTTGCCACGCTGGAAGGCACCAAAGAACCTATCCGAAAAAAGGGATTATATGAACGGCTGCCTGATCTAAAGTTCTCACTGATTGACGCTGTAGTAGAAGCATTTATTAACGGCCGGATATTACGCTATGCAGAAGACGTTGACCTGTATGAATTAGCGCACGACTCACTTGCACAGCGAATTGCCGAAAAAAGAAGCGACGAAGAAATTGCATTCCTCGAAATAAAACGCCTGATAAAAGCCCACAGCTCCTTAAAAGCAAATGCACGGGAATTATTTTCAGAAAAGCAATTGAATTTTATTGAGCCTTTTTTAGGAAAACTGCAACTGACTACCGAAGAAATGGCATTAATTGATGAAAGCCGCGAAGCAGTTGCAAGTCACAAGGAGAAAGAGAAACAGCAACTGGAAAAAGAGAAGCGTGACTTACTGGAAAGGCAGCAGTTATTAGAAAAAAACCAAAATTCGCAAAAGCGTTTTATACGATGGATAACTGCAGCGCTCATCATAATGATTGGAATAGCTGTATGGGCTTACAGTGAAAAGCAACGGGCAGATAATTCTAAAACTGCTGCTATAAATGCCGAATATTCAACTAAAATAGCCCTTGCAAAAGCTAAAGCATCAGAAAAAGCTGCTGTAAAAGCTCAGGATGCTACCAAAATAGCTCTTAAAAACGCTAATAATGCTACAATAGCTGCAGTTAAGGCCCGCAATTCAACCAAAATAGCCCTTGCAAGTGCCAATAAATCTGAAAAAAAAGCGCTTACTCAAAGAGAAAAAGCAGACCAGGCAGAAAAGAGGGCAACAAATGAAGCTGCTACAGCCAAAGCAGCACTGGCTAAAGCTGATAAGTTAATTAATGCGTTTTATTTTTATAATGGAAAATTTGCTTTAGCACAAGGTCCAAATGAAAGATATGGTTTTATTGACCGTAAAGGAGATATAGTAATTAGTTACAAATATGAGAAAGCGGAACAGTTTGATTACAGAGGGTTTGCCAAAGTAAAAGTAAAAAAAAGAGTAGGCAGAGGTCGTGGCGGAAGAATTGTTGATTGCTTAATTGATACTGCCGATAATCAATACCTTGTGGCATATAAATTATCGGATTTAAACGAAAATATTACAGCATTAGATTTACCTGATCAAAATTTCAAGACGTTTCCGGAAGAAATGTTCAGATATCCACAATTACAAATCATTACTTATAATCAACGTTCAATTGAAAATCATATTAAAGAATTGCCTCCCGAAATAGGTCAGTTAACAAACCTGACAACATTGATTTTGCAAAATGATGAATTGGAACATTTGCCCGCTGAAATTGGAAAATTAAGAAATCTGAAAACTTTAGATTTGAGTTATAATGCATTGACTGATTTACCTTCTGAAATGGGTCAGCTAACAAACCTCCAAAACTTGTATCTGCATTCCAATAATTTGCATCATTTGCCCGCTGAAATTGGAAAGTTAAAAAGCCTGCGAATATTGGTATTATCAAAGGCTGGGATAAATAGTGGGTTACCTCCAGAAATAGGCCAGTTAAAAAACTTGCAAAACCTGGATTTGAGTGATAATTTATTAGGAGAACTACCTTCTGAAATATGGCAATTAACAAACCTGCAAAATTTGGATTTGCATCACACTACATTGAAAAATTTGTCAGCTGGAATTGGAAAGTTAACAAACCTGAAAAATTTGAATTTGAATTTTGGAGGTTTGACTTATTTGCCAGCCGAAGTAGGAAAATTAAAAAACCTGCAAAGATTGGATTTAGGCTATAATAATATAGTGGATTTACCTGCGGAAATAGGACAGTTAAAAAACTTACGAGAGCTGATCTTAATCGGCAATCCTATTTCAAAATCTGCATTTAAAAAGATCAAAGAACGATTACCACAGTGTAAGTTTACATCTTCGTTTTAGAAAGAAAATTTCTATAAAATCGCATATTCAAAAAAAACGGGGTTTTGAAGGCTACAGCGGAATTTAGCCTTTTATTGATCCAATACTGATACGGCAAGCTTAATAATGTCATCAAAAATGGTTTTATCATTCGTTGACTTAGCGGTTACCCGGATACCTTTTACGGTATTAATTATAAACCGTGCCAGCGCCCTGGCATCCTGTTTATTAGTGATCTCGCCACTGTCCTGACCTTTTTTAATGACCACGTAAAATGCCTCCTCTATTTGCTGGTCATTTTTACAGATCATCCTGCTCACTTCCTCGTCATGCGGGGCAACCTCCACTTCGGCATTCACCATAAAACAACCTTTATGCTTCCGGTCTTCCATCAGTTCGCCGACAACCAACTCCAACAATTGTTTGATGACCTCCTTAGCCGGCTGCGCCTTGTTAACAATCTGGCAAACTTTACCCGAAGCCGCATTTTGATAGCTTTCCAGCGCTTTAATGAACAACGAATGCTTATCGCCATAGGTATCATAAAGGCTCGACCTGCTGATGCCCAAACCATCAACAAGATCCTGCATGGAGGTGCAGTTGTATCCCTTGAGCCAAAAAAGATCTACTGCCCTGGCCAGCACTTCATTTTCATCAAAATCCTTTGTTCTTGCCATAACAGAAATAGCTTTGCTTAAATTAAGCAAAGCTATCCAATTTTAATATTTTATCAGTAAATATTGCTTATTATCTTACGCCACCGCCGGCCAGAAGGGTTTCGCCGGTTAACCAGCGCGATTCTTCAGAAGCCAGGAACACCGCAACCAACGCAATATCTTCCGGCTGCCCTATACGGCCTAAAGGTGCTGTACGTTCAGTTTCGGCCTGAAAATCACTGCCAATAAATCCTGCGGTATGTGTTCCTTCGGTTTCAACCATACCCGGATTGATGGAGTTCACCCTGATTTTTTTGGGTCCAAGCTCTTTTGACAAAACATGTGTTATGGAATCAACCGCGCCTTTGGTTGCTGTATAAATAGAACTGCCAACCGGTGCTATGCTGCTTACTACCGAACCAATATTAATAATGCTTCCCCCATTCTCATTAAAGTTTTTTAATGCATATTGGGTTGTAAGCAACAAACCAAGCACATTGGTATTGAACTGGTTGTGAAACTCTTCTTCTGTAAGTTGTTCTATCGGACTAAATTTATACACTCCTGCATTGTTGACCAATATATCAACCGCGCCAAAAGCTTTTGTTGTTTCATCGAACAAGCGGTTAATGTCCTCGCTTTTTGATACGTCGCCCTGTACTGCAATCGCTTTACCACCATTACTGATGATGTCTGCAACTACCTTATCGGCACCGGCTTTGGCCGAAGCGTAATTTACTACAACCAGGGCTCCTTCGGCCGCCAAACTTTTTGCTATACCTGCACCAATACCTTTTGATGCACCTGTTATTACTGCCACTTTGTTTTCTAATTTTTTCATGATGATGAGTGATCGTTTTTTTATATTCGGAACGATTGTTCCGCAAATATAAATTCATTTCGGACCAATCGTTCCGAAATAATAAATTATTATCCAGAGATGACAAATGCATTGAAAGCATCAAAAACTAAACTAAAAATGCAGCCCACCTGCAACGTGTCATATCCGTAATCCACGATAATTCATAGCCACCGCTTATCAGACAGGCGCTTTCGGACTGGTTTAATCCGCTGAATTTGTTAACAAATAGCACTTATCCGCTATTTGTTAACAAAAAAATAATACAGGAACCTGTAGCACAACTATTTATGCTTTCGTAATAATCATATAAATCACACAATAATGAAAAGAAAACCTTATTCGCTATTAATTGGCCTGCTAACCGGTATGACACTATTTTTATCCTGTACTAAAAAAAGTGACGTACAGAAAGAGCTAAAAATTGATGATAAAAATTTAACTCCCTGCCGGTCCGGTGCCGGCTGCGAGTACCTGTTCACGGAACAAGCGGACTTAAATCCCGACTACAGTTTTAAGACGGGTACCTATCGTTTATTCTGGTTTAAAGAGCAATCTCCCGGTCTTACAACTTCTGTCTATATAAAGGCTCCGATGAAGGGAAACAGCTTTGAACTGACCAAAGCAGAGCTATCGACCGACCGGGTACAGTTCAGCCAGTCATGTCCGGCTTGTTACCTGCTTCTTTTAAAGCCAGTGGATGGTTATGTAAAAGGGATAAACACTACACCAGAAAAGCCGGCTGACCAAACACGATGGCTGCTTGAGGGTAAAGTAATATTACAGGCCACGGCGGCTCCATCAGTCAGGGACACTATTTTTTTTAAGCAATACTTCAGCCCTAATTTTGTTTTTAATTAACCGACCCTTCAATCTGAGTTTGAGCGCTTAGACTTGTATGCAATTTAGCGATACTACTGTATAACAGTTAGTTTGCAATCATTAGCGTTGACGTTTAAGCATGCCTGAGACCTTAATAACTGGCAATATTGTTTTTTAGCGCAAATATTACCAGCCCGGTCCTCGATTTCAGGTCGAGCTTTTGAAACAACGAGTCGCGGTAATTGTCAATGGTGTGCGGGCTCAGGCACATTTTGCCGGCAATGTCTTTATAAGTGAGCTCGGAGCAGCACAGCTCTAAAAACCGGATCTCGTTTGCCGTTAATTCGGCAACCGGGTCCGGGGTTTTTACCTCGTCCTGGATAGAGCGCAGCAGCTTGCCCGATACCAGTTCATTTAAAAAATAATCGTGTCTGGCTATGGTTTTAATAGCGTACATCAGGTCCGAAGCGTTGGATTCTTTTAAGATATACCCGCCTGCCCCACATTTCAGCATTTTGATGATCGGTTCATCATCCTCAAACATGCTTAGGGCAAGCACCTTTACCGATGGGTAATTTTGTTTTAGCCAGCGGGTAGCCTCATAGCCGTTAACCAATGGCATAGTGATATCCATCAGCACCACATGGGGCAAAGGATGTTTCGTTATTTTCTCCTTCATCACGGCGCCATTTGCCGCGTCGAACACGATTTTAATTTCTTCGTTTTCCGAAAGCAAGCTGCTAATTCCCTGGCGGAACAGGGTATGATCATCCACCACAGCGATCCGGATTTCTTCGTTTTCCATATTTTAGGGATAAGGTACTACAATTTTAATTTCAGTGCCATTTTGGGTAACGATGCTTACATCGCCGCCGATGAGGGCTACCCGCTTACGGATGTTGAACAAGCCCATCCCCCTCTTCTCCTTCATTACTTCTTCTTCAACAAAGCCTTTTCCGTTATCTTTTATCTTCACCTCCAGGTTTTGCTCATCCTGTTGAACCACCACATCAATGGCCGTAGCTTCGGCATGGCGCACGGCGTTATTCAGTATCTCCTGAAAAATACGGAACAGGATGATCTCTTTGTCATTCTGTCCTTCCTTAGGCTTATAATTGCTATTAAACGTGATAATGTGCAGATCGGCCGTTTTTAAATAGTCGAGCTCAAAGGCGATGGCTTTGGCAAGCCCCATGCGAATCAGCTCCTGCCCGTAAATCAACCTGGAAAGTTGCCGGAGCTCCTTAATGGCGCGTTTTGCCAGCTGGGAGGCCGAATCTACTTTTTGGCGCACGCGCAACGGATCGTCGGGGTTGATGGTGCTGAGTGTAACCGACGTCAGGCTCAGTAACTGGCCAATATTGTCATGCAGGTGGCCGGCCAGGGTTTGCATGGTTTGTTCCTGCACCTCCATCTGGCTTTTTAGTAATTCGTTTTCAAAGCTGGTTTTTAGCCACGCTTTTTCCTGTTCATGCCGTTTTTTCCTGTTATTGTACAGCATCACAAAGCTAATGAGTGATACCGGCGCAATCAGGAAGATTACGGATGCTAATCCGATGAGGAGGACGAGATCCTTTGACGATATCTGCATATAAAAGCGTATGACCAGCTTAAATACAAAATGATGTTTAATATGCTAAACACAATGTACCTTGCCGAGTGACCGATGCCCGGCGTTCTGTCCTGAACCAGGTAACTAAAAAAAAGATTGCACGCAATACCGGCAAAATAAAAACAGATGGTACCATTAACCCACCAAAACGGCGCATAGGTAACCAACTGTCTTGATTTTTCTTCTTTAAGTAGCAAATAATAAAAATAAACCGACGCCAAAATCAACCCTACCGACATGGTTGTGGATGATGCTGAAACATAGGCGCCAAAGTGGCTTTTAACAAGCTCTGTAAAATAAAAAAAAGCAAAAATAATTAACCAGCCTGTGAACAGTCTTCGGGTACTACGGTATGTTTTGTACAGATAATAAAAAAAATAACTCTGCACCAGGCATTCCACCAGCAAAAATACATTGTATATCATAAAGTTGGGCAGGTGCAGTTCAGTGCGCACATAAATGCCGCAAACTTCAACCACTACGGTTACCAGCAGGAAGAGGATAAAGAGCCGCCAGGCCGGCTCTTTATCCCTGTATAAACAAATTAAGCTTACCACGAAGCAAAAGGCTTCGGCCGCCGTATTTACCGTTATATAGGCTGACATGGCTTATTTATTGCAGTAAAGTAGCGCCGAGACCAGCGCAAGTGGCCGGCGGCGGGCATAGTTCTCCCTGGTTTTCGGGTGCAGACATAATGATGCCGCCTTTTTTTCCGCTCGGATTCTTAACATCATTATAATAATCTAAATGTATCTTCTTCAACGGGTCGAAGCGGGTTGAAACCATTATCAGCGTGGTATAATTCATGTACATATCTTTGATCATTTTGGTATCCTCATGTTTAGTGGAGTCGTAAGTGGCCAGGTAAAAACGGATGCCGTCGCCATTTTCGTCATACACGCGTTTTACCAGGTCTTTTAACTGTTCCTTGCTGAACCATACAGTGCGTGTGTCAGGAAGTATCATCTTGCCATGTTTAAAAATATGGGCGCGCCCTTTGAAATTTTCCACCAGCCTGCGCGCGGTAGTTTCGGGAATGGTTCCCTTCAGCAGCTGGGCGTCGGCCGAGGTCTGTACGTTACCATTGTTTTGCGGTTTACATGCACCTATCGCCAGAGCGATAAAGAGGGTAATTAGGAATAGATTGAGTGTTTTCATCATTAAAAGGTTTAGTAATCAGGGGAATAATTAATTGTGATTTAATTTTTAAATATAAAATAAATATCTGCCCACAAAGCAATTAATTAATGATTAACCCGGCAAGAATGAAATCCGCTTTAAGCCTGCCTTAAATCCGCTTTTTGCAACCCGGTTCCAAGCCATTAGCTCAGCCGATATTGTGATGGGATTTACCCATATAGACCTTGTAGCTGCATGATGGTATACAGAGCGACGATCATGTGACTTTCAAAATCATATAGTTTAGCAGATGAAATCATTAAACGAGGGATTGTTTAATGCAGGGCGGCCTATTCTATCTGTAAATTAAATTCAAACGCTTTTTAAGTAAAAGCCCCAAATCTTCCGATCCGGGGCTTTTTGAGTGTATTTATGGGTAGTTGCCTTTATTAAAACTTAATTACCCGTCATTGATATTACGCGTTAAAATCCATATCTCAAACCTACCTGGAACTGGTAAGGATTGCCACTTAGACCAGATACACCGGCATTGGTGTTTACAGCATAAGCGTACTGCTTATTTACAGCGTCGAAGCTTTTAATGGTATAAACTGAAGTTGTAGTAAGACCATGGTTTACCCCCCAGTTCTTGTTTAACAAATTGCTAACGTTAAACAAATCGACCGATATTTCTAAATACTGACTCTTTAATATGGGTACTTTTTTAATAAGCCGCAGATCCACAACCCCATAAAATGGATTAACACCACCGTTGCGTTCTGCAACTTTGCCAAAGCTTTTTACAATATAATCTTTCATACCCTGTTCAACCTTAGGATTGTTCAATATCGCGTTGATGCCATCTTTTAAATATTGCGGGGTAGATGCAGCATTTGGGTCATAGATGTAGGCTAAATCATTACTGGCTACAAAGTCGCCATTGACGTTACCGTTTACAGTTAATGAATACCTGGTGCCGCTGATGCCCGAGAATCTTAAGCCAGCGCTAAAACCATGGAATGTTGGGGAGCTACCATAAAACACAACCTTATTCCGAAACTGATTATCCGAATAGTTCATACTGCTCAAATTACGGGGATCATCCTTCACATACTGTACCAGCGTAGCCGTGTTCGCTACGTTTCCGTTGTATGAGGTATTATCTTTGGTTTGGTTCCAGGTATATGAGAAAGATATTTCGCCCTGTTTATAGTATCTGTAATCTGCATCTAGCACAAATGCCATTTGATTTACTTTACCCAGGCTTTCGAGCTCTAATACCCGGCCCACTTCTGTCGTTTTTCTCCCCAGCGTCCAATCTGCCGAACCGTTAGCAGCATTAATGGTACCCGCCGGAACATATACACCGCGATTATCTTCAGCTGCGATTCTAAAATAGGGCTGATCCACCATGTTCTTATCCACATAGGTGTAATTATTGCGTCCCAGGCTCAAATACGCACTCGCGGTAACGCGAAAGTTCTGTGCGAAGAAGTGGGAATACGATGCATTAGCTTTATAAACAGTGGGTACCTTAGCGTCCTTGCCGTTCATATTAATGGTCGCCAGCTTAGGTATTGCAGGGTTGTTCAGCAAATCCTGGCCAGGCGCGGTATTGGGATCTTTCCTGTAAGATGGGAAGTTAGGCGTGGGTACCAGGTTGCCGGTAACATCAACACTTAAGATATGCGAACCATCAAACAACATGTTATTGATCATGGAGTAAGGGTTAAGTGCCGAACCTAAGATACCGCCGCCAAGCCTGATGATATCTTTCCCATTTTGACCTAAATCCCAGGTAGCCTGTACCCGGGGCTGTATTTGCAGGGTAGCAAGCTTATTCGAAGTATTTAATCCTAAGGTGTTATAAACTACTTGGTTGAAATTTGCCTTGTCAAGATAATCCGTATAATCCATACGTATACCGGCCGTCAAGTCAAATCCGGGAAACAACATGGTTTGGACTTGTGCATACAAGTTTGGTGCAAGAATGTTGAATTTGATATTATGATCTGATGAAACATAAATATCCCTTGCAAAACGGTAAGGGGTAAGATTGTCAAAATTGCTTAACCCTGTAAAGTAAAAACGCCCGTTTGTCTCGCTACCATAGATGGAATTCTGGTTGGTAAAGGATAAGCCGCCACCAAAGGTGAAGTTATACTTCCCTTTAGTCCAGTATACGTTATCGGTAAGCTGCGCCACATTATTATTGAAATAATCGCCGCCATAACGCTGCCCGCCCAATTGTATAGCTGTTGAGTAAGTAGATCCGTCAGCCGCTGTTGAAGAAATGTTCTGAACAATGGCACGTGGAATATTGTCTGCAGGCAACTGGCTGTTAGCAAACATTTTGTTGTATTCCCAATAATGCTGTATTTTAAGTTCGTTGGTTAACGTAGGGCTTAATATGCTACGTAACGATGCCATGACACTGTTATTGATACTTTTCCTGGTGCTGTAAACCTCGTAAATATTAATAGCCGTATTATCACCATCCGATTGGTTATCCAGATCATAAATAAAATTGTCGCGAATTGTGAAAAGGTTTTTAGCGTTGATCTGCCAGTCAATCCGGGCGAAACCTGCATGGGTATTTTTAAACTTATCAAACTGACCAAACTGGGGTGAATTGGCAACCCCGTATTTATTCCTTGCTATCGATAAAAAGTTATTCAATGTAGCCTGGGTTACATTGTTTCGTTTTTCATCGTCTGCAGATTGTAGGTTGGCGATGTACAATGGCCGTGAGTCTGCCTGGTGATCCCAGGCAATAAAAAACTGTGCCTTGTCTTTAACTATAGGACCGCCTAAAGAAAACCCATACTGATAAGTAGAAAAGGACTGGTTCCGTTTCTGGGCGTTTAAACCATAAGGGCTGGAAAGCCAGTTTGCACGTACATAAGTGAAAGCACTTCCGGAGAGGACGTTGGTTCCTGATTTGGTTACTGTACTTATTGTTCCCCCGCCGGCATTACCGTAGGTTACATCGTACTGGTTGGTAACCACCTGGAACTCCCTAACTGCTTCCAATGATATGGAGTAGGCACCGGTTGGCAGCCCACCTGAAATGGTTCCCCGCGCTGCCATGCCATCAATGGTGTAATTGGTTGCCGATGCCAACTGACCGTTTAGACTGCTGCCAGAGCTAAGTGGTGACAAATCTGCCAGTGTTGTAAAATTACGCCCGTTTACAGGTAACTTTGCAATATCTTTAGCGGTAACGGCTGTAGAAGAACCTATATTTTCAATCTTGTTGCGTGACGTTGCCGATTTAATTTCGACCACATTCAACTCCTGAACTTTGTCTTCCATAACAAACGAAACCTGAAGCAAATCACCCTGGTTAAGTGCAAAGCCGGTTTGTTTTTGTGTTGCCATACCTACAACCGCAACGGTGATGCTATAGGGTGAACCCAGTGGAAGTTCTTTTAAAAGAAATGTCCCTTTTGAATTTGACATGGTTTTAATTGTAAAACCAGTAGATTCATTTTTTACGGTTACGGTTGCACTGGGTAAAAGTGCACCACCGGAACCGGATACTTTACCGGAGATACCGGCCAAATTAGTTTGTGCCATGCTTGCCCTGACAAACAACAAACTAAGCACGCCCAAAAGGCACATTTTTAAAAGAATTTTTCTTGCAGTTAACATTTTATATGTTTTAGTTAAGGCAAAAATGTACCTATTATGTTAACAGAGCGTTTGAAAAATATTAATATTTGATAATAAATTTGTTACATAATTAAAAAGTTGACACAAAAACAGTATTAAAATTCACAAAATAATAATATCACAAAGACATTTATGGCCGATTTGATTGCTTACGGGGCAACCATCACTCAAACTGACAAGCCAAAAACAACTGTTGAGTTACCTTAGAGTTATCTTGAATTATTAAATTATATAAGCCAGTACTGAAATTAGGATTAAAGAACTTAACAGTGACTTGAGGGAATGGAACTTTTCATGATATTTATTATAATATATAAAACTATTATCATTAAGACCTGTAGTATAGTAAGATACACCACCTTAAACTTGGGATTTTATGATTATAGTTCCACTTGGTTATCAATTTCAGGATGATATTGTAACCTATAACCTACCCTTACCAAAACATACTGAGAAAACAGATAAATTTATCTTGAAGTTCAATACACACAAGGACTTCTTCCTCTATTCAATGCTACTAACTGATATCAGGGATAGATTAGAATTTGAAATTATAATGAGTAAAAAGATATATAATTTGAATAAATTAATATTCTGCAAAAAGCTACTAAGATGCATTAATCAGGTTAGGATAATTACATCAAATACTGCGGGATTGCAAAACGACTAATTTCTCCGTTTTATCTTACACTGGCTTCCGTGCCGAATTTTTATTATCCTTCGGGCTCTTATTCACTTCTAAGGCTGTTAACCGGATTGACCATTGCTGCCTTCAATGATTGATAACTGATTGTAAGTATGGCAATAGCTACTGCAAGCGCCCCGAAGAGAGCATCCAAAACAGTTTTTTTGGCGATTAAAGCGACTGATTGATAAGTAATTATCAGCCTTATTCAGAAGTTTCTTTAATAGAAAAGGTTTAAAAATATCAGGCTTTATAAATTATTACCCTATTTTTAAAGAACAAATTAAAAACCAATAATGTACATAAATTATGATAACATGGCTTAACTGGTTATCACCAATACTGGTTCTTTTAACGGGGAGTATTTCTGCAAGTTATGCGCAGGCTTCAAAACCAATAATAACATTAGAACAAATTGACCCTCAGTTTAGCAATATTGTAAGTAAAACCGCCAACGCCGTCATTATAGCCGACGGATTTGAATGGAGCGAAGGACCATTATGGGTAGAGAGCCATAAAATGTTCCTTTTTTCTGACGTTAAAAAGAACATCATTTATAAATGGACCAAAGAAAAAGGTAAAGAAATTTATCTTAAGCCTTCAGGTTATACCGGAACCATACCCCGGGGCGGAGAACTGGGATCAAATGGTTTAGGTTTAAATATGAAGGGGCAATTGGTTATATGTCAGGATGGAGATAGAGCAGTATCGGTGATGAATGCCTCACTGGACAAGCCTAAAGCTAAATTCATTAAAATAGCATCTAATTATAAAGGCAAAAAATTTGACAGCCCCAACGATCTGGCCTTTTTAAGTAATGGCGACATATACTTTACAGATCCACCTTATGGGCTTGAAAAAAACGTGAACGATCCCTTAAAAGAAGCACCTTACCAGGGAGTTTATAAAATTTCAAAAAACGGCAAAATAGTATTGCTTACTGATACAATTACCCGGCCAAATGGCATCGCGTTTTTTCCGGGAGGCAAAACCATATTGATTGCCAATTCTGATCCGGAAAAACCTTATTGGTATGCCTATGATCTGGACAAAAATGGCCTGTTTACGCATGGACGTATATTCTACAATGCAAAAGCAGCTACCAAAACGGCTGATGGCATGCCGGATGGTTTAAAGATCGACAAGCAAGGCAATGTATTTGCCACTGGCCCGGGCGGCATATGGGTATTTAACCGGAAGGCCAAATTGCTTGGAAAAATCAGGGTTAATGATCTGGCTTCAAATTGCAGCTTATCCGCCGATGAGAAAACCATGTATGTAACATCCAATCACCGAGTTTTGATGATCCATTTGCGATAATATAAAAGAACTTACCAGATATAACATTTGGCAACAATAACAGCTTAAATTGCGATAAATAAGTAACCGTACACTAATAAAACACTACCAATTGAAAATAAAAAGCTTTGAACTGTTTGAGGTTCCTCCCCGTTGGTTATTCTTAAAAATTGAAACTGATGAAGGTATAACGGGCTGGGGCGAGCCTGTAATTGAAGGTAAAGCGGCAACTGTTAAAACCGCCGTTAAAGAACTGATGAATTATATTATGGGGAAAGACCCCATGAATATAGAAGATCACTGGAACGTAATGTATCGGGGTGGGTTTTACCGGGGCGGACCCATATTAATGAGCGCCATTGCCGGTATTGACCAGGCCCTGTGGGATATTAAAGGAAAATACTATAATGCCCCGGTGCACCAGCTGCTTGGTGGCAAGGCACGCGAAAAGATTAAAGTTTACTCCTGGATTGGCGGTGATCGTCCGGCTGATGTTGGCCGTGCTGCAAAAGAAATGGTTGAAGCTGGTTTTACCGCCGTTAAAATGAACGCGACCGAGGAATTGCAGTATATCGACTCCTATGATAAAATTGATCAGTCGGTGGCCCGTATAGCCGCGGTACGTGAAGCCGTTGGTAATAATGTTGGCATCGGGATAGATTTTCATGGACGCGTACATAAACCAATGGCTAAATTTCTGGCAAAAGAGCTGGAAGCTTATCGCCCTATGTTTATTGAAGAGCCTTGCCTGCCCGAAAACAATGAAGTACTGCGCGAAATCGCTCAGCATACATCCATCCCTATTGCCTGCGGCGAAAGAATGTTTTCAAAATGGCAATTCAAAAGTTTACTGAAGGACGGTTATGTGGATATCATTCAGCCCGATCTGTCACATGCCGGGGGTATTACAGAATGTAAAAAAATCATTTCTATGGCCGAGGCATTTGACGTAGCCGCTGCACCGCATTGTCCTTTGGGCCCTATCGCGCTCGCAGCCTGCCTGCAGGTTGATGCTACCTGTCATAATGCCTTTATACAGGAACAAAGTTTGGGGATACATTACAATCAGGGCAGCGATATATTAGATTATATAGTTGACCGGAATGTATTTAAATACGAGAACGGCTTTGTAAAAATACCTGACGGACCAGGCTTAGGCATTGAAATAAACGAAGATCATGTACGTAAAATGGCAGCCATCGGACATAACTGGACTAACCCTGTTTGGCGTCATGAAGACGGCAGTGTAGCAGAATGGTAATGCGTTTAATACATATTAATAAAAGTATAAAGCAAAATGTATAAGGCCAACTACCTGAATAAACCAACCCGCGTAAGATTTCAAATTTTAGCTTTCCTGTTCATCAATGTGGTGATCAACTATATGGATAGGACCAATATTGCGGTGGCGGCGGCAGCGATAAGTAAGGAATTAAGCCTAAGCACATTTCAGTTGGGTCTTGTTTTTTCCGCTTTCGGTTGGACGTATGTTGCCTCACAAATTCCTGGTGGCATACTGATAGATAAGTTTGGCCCGCGCCTATTATACACCATTGCATTGATATCGTGGTCGGTAGTTACGCTTTGCCAGGGCTTTATAAAAGGATTTACAGCCTTGCTTGGTCTGCGGTTGGCGATTGGGGTATTTGAAGCGCCCTCCTATCCTATCAATAACCGTATTGTTACCAGCTGGTTCCCCAATCATGAAAAAGCATCCGCCATCGCTTTTTATACCAGCGGACAGTTTATTGGTCTTGCTTTTTTAACACCATTACTGGCCATTGTTCAGCAGTATTTTGGCTGGCGCGGGCTTTTTATCATTACCGGTTCCGTAGGAGTCATTTGGGGTATAATCTGGTATTACTTTTATCGTGAACCTGCAGAACATCCTAAGGTTAACCAGGCCGAGCTTGATTATATAAGCGATGGCACTGCCGACATAAAAGCATCGGTAATTAAGCCTGATTTAAATTGGGCATCATTTAAACAGGTATTTATGTACCGTAAATTATGGGGAATTTATTTAGGTCAATTTGCAGTAACCTCTACCCTGTGGTTCTTTTTAACCTGGTTCCCTACTTATCTCATTAAATACCGGGGGCTAAATTTTTTAAAAACAGGGTTCTTAACATCCATACCCTTTCTGGCTGCATTTGCTGGTGTGCTATTGGCCGGTTTTTTTTCTGATTATCTTATAAAAAAAGGATATTCATTTGGAATAGCCCGTAAAACGCCAATTATTGCTGGTCTGCTCCTATCTACAACTATCATCGGTGCTAATTATGTTCATAGTACCCCATTGATCATACTTTGTATGTCGGTTGCTTTTTTTGGTAACGGGCTGGCTTCTATTACCTGGGTGTTTGTTTCGGCATTGGCGCCTCCAAATTTAATTGGTGTTACCGGCGGGGTTTTTAATTTCATAGGTGGTTTATCATCCATTGTTATTCCGTTGCTTATCGGTTTGCTGGCTGGCGACGGCAATTTTCAATCAGCATTATTATTTATTGGTTCACTGGCATTTTTGGGTGCATTGTCTTATATATTTTTAGTAGGCAGCGTTAAGCAGGTTAACACTTTAGTAATTTCATCATGACGGACATGTTTTTAAGTTGCGACTGGGGAACAAGCGCTTTAAGATTAAATCTTGTTGATGGCAAAAATGGCCATGTAATGGCCAGAGAAAGCTCAGCTCAGGGAATAGCAAAAACTTTTACGCTATGGAATACAACAAGTTCGGCGGATGAAAACAACTTGCGCATGGCGTTTTACCTTAATATTTTGCAGCAGCATATTAATAATATCGAGGCAAGGTTAAACATATCGCTAAATGGCGTAAGGTTATTCATTTCAGGCATGGCTTCCTCATCCATAGGTTTTATGGAGTTACCCTACAGCGAATTACCTTTCGTCTTGGCGGGCGCGGATCTTAACATAAAGCATCTGCCCGCTCAGGAGGGTTTTGATCATGTTATAAGTATAATTTCGGGTGTAAAAAGCATTGATGATGTTATGCGCGGGGAAGAAACTCAGTTAATAGGCTGTATTGATGTTACCGGAGGTATAATTAATGACGAGGTATTTATATTCCCCGGTACGCATTCCAAGCATATCCATGTTAACGGCAATAAGGTCACCAGTTTTAAAACCTATATGACCGGCGATTTTTTTGAGCTTTTATCGCAAAAAAGCATCCTTACTAATTCTGTTGAAAAGGAGGATGATATACAGGATCCGGAATATTTGGAAAGCTTTAAACAGGGCGTTTCTGATGCGGTTAATTCAAACCCGCTTCATGCTGTATTTAAAGTGCGAACAAATAACCTGTTTAACGTTTATACTAAAAAACAAAATTTCACCTACCTAAGCGGGTTATTAATAGGAAGCGAATTGAAAGACCTGATAACATTGGATTCGGAAACGATTCATTTATTGTGCGGCTCTGGATTAGAAAAATACTATCGCATTGCTTTGGAACAATTAGGGCTTTCAAAAAAGGCCAAAACTTATTCGCCGCAATGGGTTGATGAGGCGGTAGTTAGGGCACATTATAAAATTTACAGTCAAATTAGCAGCTAAGATGAATAATACATTTTCCATGGAGCTTTTTGAGGAAGCCCCTATAATAGGTATCATGAGGGGCTTACCCACTGAGCACACCGCGATAATTACGGAAAACTATTTTCAATCGGGATTAACCTGTATGGAAATCACCATGAACTCCGCAGGTGCGGCAGAAAACATAGCTATGCTTACAAAAGCCTATGCCGGGCGCCTAAATATTGGTGCTGGTACGGTTTGCAGCATGCATGATCTGGAAATGGCACTGAAAGCCAATGCCCGGTTTATCGTTACCCCCATCATAAATGAAGAGGTAATAAAAACATGTGTCGGCGAAAAGGTGCCCATTTTCCCTGGAGCTTATACCCCATCAGAAATATACAAGGCGTGGCATTTGGGAGCAACTATAGTAAAAGTATTTCCCGCTACTACATTAGGCCCCGGATATATCAAGGAAGTATTGGCGCCCTTAAATTATGTTAAACTTTTGCCAACCGGCGGAATTGGGCTGCACAATTTCACCTCTTATTTATCGGCAGGAGCTAAAGGGGTTGGCTTGGGTAGTCATCTTTTTCCGGCAGATATTATTCGTAATAATGATTGGACAGCCCTCAAAAAAGTATTTACGCTTTTTAAAGAAACTTATGTTAATCATTTAAAATAACTACCATAATAACATTATTGCTCCTGAATGGAGATATCAGCAAAGCATACATCTTCGTCCCTGATATATGCCGGGCTTTTTAAACTCCGGTAAACTCCCCACTTTGGTCTGCAAAATGAGGTACCCTTTCGCCACAGATCAATGTTGTTATTGGTGTACGTCAGCAATATTTTGCCATCTGTTATACGTTTAATTTCAACGCTATAAGTCCCCTTGCTGTCATAATGTAGTTTTTCGGTTACTGCTACCCATGTACCTTTAAAACCGGCCAGATCAACACTTGTTAAAACTCCCTGCGAAGTTTCCTTTGCCGATCCGGTATGGATAACTTCAAATTTATCAGGTTCACCAAACCGGGGTATAAAAGTTATAATGGGCGCGCCGGCATCCCCATCACCCGCTTTTATTTGATGAATGTGGGTAAAAGTTGGTTGCGCCTTAAAACCACTATCTATTTTAAACTTCCATTGGTATACAACTGTTTCTCCCTGCTCCCCTTTCAATTTAGCGTTTGACGGGCCATAGGTTTTGATCTCCACCCGTTCCCTGTCGTAGTTTCTGCACCGGTCGTTGTCTTCCTTAGCGTGACTATGAAAAACAAATACATATTCGTTTAGCTGCTTGTCAAACGCTTCAGTAATGTGTTTAACCGGGTGCGCGCAGTCGGGCACTTCACAAGCGTCGCCACCTAATACACTTGATATATGTTTGTACGCATCACTTTTACCATCGGCCTTTAAAACAATCTGGGCCGGTAACCTGCTACCCGTAAATAGCAATACTGTAATTAAATATGTTAATCTTTTAAAGCTCATGACAGATTTTAATTTAACGTGCACCTAATTTAACCGTACTGCCTGTGCATCAGCCCCGGCAGCAAACACGGAAGGCTTATCGGCTTTTGAAAGATCGCCGCCATCTATTTTAATATTACGGCTTTCCTTACCTTCTACCTGGAGCACGTTTGCCACGGGAATTAGTACACGCAGTGCGCTTATTAAAACATCACGCGTGTTGATGAAACGTAATAATGATTCGGCATTTTTTTGGCCCTGTGCGCTTAAGCCGTTCACGGTAACGTCTTCTACATTATCAAGGATCAGCGCAGGGCGCATATCCGGGCTGGCCATTGTTAACCGAACATTGTGCAGTGTTAATCCACGCACATTGCGGGCATATATTCCATAAGCCGGCGGAATACCGATCTGGTAATATTCTCCCGCAATTTTAGGAACATCCCTCACCGCCGCCTGCTCTGCTGTACCCCCACCCGGAAAAGTAATGTGTACATCATTAAAAGAAATGTTCTCTAAAAACCCTTTATCCACACCATTCAGTACAACACATGAAAATATCTCGCCCGGGTTATACTTGCTGGAAAACTCCGAATCGCGAAGCGGAACCGGTTTTACCACTGTGGCATGAATATTATTAAAGGAAATATTCCGGATAATTCCCGGAGTAGCTATTTTTCCGTTCTCGCTTGATGACTGTACATTACCCAGGCCTATGGAAATGGGCCCAGTTACATCCTTCATCACCAGGTTTGAAAATGAAATATTCTCAAACCTTGATCCTGGCGAACAGCGCATTTTTATTGGGCAGCCATAGGTTTCATATATAACACAATTGGAAACGGCGATATTTTCGGCCTCGCCGCCTCCAAAACGGAACACCGACCATCGTGTGCTAAATGAACAATCAGATACGGTAACAAATTTGCAGCTGCCAAATAAAGCGCAGGCGTCATCCTGACATTGTACATCGCAGTTACTAACGTGCACATAGGTACTGCCAATAAAATGAAAACCATCGTTATTATGTATTACTTTACCGCGGATATACAGCCCCTCAAGTTTTACGTAAGAGCACATACAAACCCGCACAGAATGATAAGCACTGTTAATGAGCGAAATATCACGTACTATTATATTTTTACATTGATAAAAAAGTAAATGGTACGGACGGTGATTGCCTGTGATACCAGCCGGTGGTAATACACCCTTAGTTTCACTACGGAATTGCGCGCCCTGCCCGTCAATGATACCATTACCTTCAATGGTAATATTATCGGCATTGGCAGCAAATATCAATCCCACATTCCCATCCCCCATTGTCCATCCACTGTCAAGGGGGATAGCATCACTCGCGTGATATTGTTTACCATCGGCGCTGCCTAACAATTTCCCTTGTGTTGCTATGTGCAACGTAACATTACTTTTTAGTTCAACGGTTCCAATAACAAATACACCTGCCGGTACCAGTACTGTACCACCCTGCTCTTTATTACAGGCATCAATTGCTGATTGTACCGCAACAGTATCCAGTGTTTTGCCGTCGCCTTTTGCTCCAAAATCACGGATATTATAAATACGCGCGCCTATATCGTTACCTGTTGTCTTGGCAAGAGTTGAACGCTCAGAACCAAATGTATTTGAAGTAAAGGCCATTAAGCCTGTACCCAAGGATACTTTACCCATTGCCCCCAGCCAATTACGGCGGGATACTGCTTTATTGTCTGGATTTATCATCAGTTCTTTAATTTCAATTTGTTTACATAACCAGCCGCGATGGGAAACCCATCGCGACCGGGGTTAATTAAGATCAGTATTATTTAGTTTGATAAAAAAGCACCCTGTCAATTACCTGTATTGCCCCGTTTATGGCCAAAATATTACTTGTCCGTACACTTATGTAGCCTACAGAATTTGAGAAATCATTTAGCCGCATGGTAAAATTCTGATCGTCATTAACGCGCAGCGTCATCACCGAGGTGGGATTTAACGGATCATAATTTAATGGCTCAAGCGTAGTGGCAACCACATTGCTGGGTGTTAAATTATTAAATGAGTATGCGCCCTGTACAATTAAATACAACAGGTAGTTTTTTACCTGCTCTTTAGGGTAATCACTCCACTTTGTACCCGGCACCCCATTTACCAGGTATTTCCCCCAGTAACAATCAGCAGTAATAGTAGGCACTTTATTCACCACGGTTGTTCTGAAAATGGCATCGTTATGCAATAGTATAAATGTGCAATTGGTTTTAATATACAGATTGGTATCTATCCCTGAGTATTCAATAGCCTGCCGCATCAGTTTAAAAATGGTATCCTTACCTGCATAGTTGTAACTGCGGTCCTTAATATATTGCCAGGTGGTTTTATTAATATGCGGATCAAGCACATAGGGATGATAGTCAGCGTTTTCCTGTAATTTTAATCCAGCCACATTACAACCGGCCATGCTTATTAAAAAGCCTGCAAAAGCAAACCATAAACCTGCTTGTTTTATCTTTTTCATTTGATATTGTTTTAAAATGATATTGGATTAATAAGGTGGATTTTGAGTGAGTTTGGTGTTGGCGTTTAACACGTCTTGATCGATGGGCCAAAATATTTTTCTTGGATCACCAAAACCCGTAGGCGGAAACCCTTTTAACGTTTGTCTGGTCTTAATCGCTGGGTCCATTGTACTGATGATGATATTATTTCTCTGCAAATCAAACCAGCGTTTAGCTTCGCAGAACAACTCCAGTTGCCTTTCGCGTAAAATCCCGTTGGTATTAACAGGGCTGCCATAAAGCATAGCATCCGCATTGGCAAAATCGCTTGCCTGGTAGGCCGGCAAGCCTGCCCGGGTATGTACCATATTTAAGTAGAGCAACGCGTTGGTCAGGTCGCCGGTTCGGTTTAGAGCTTCGGCCCTTAACAGGTAAATATCAGCCAGGCGATAGAGTGGAAAATACAGATTTGCCTGCGGCGAGGTAGGATAAACCTGGTTTCCGTTCTTATCCAGGTTAGGCGCGTAATACTTTAATATTTTATCGTGATTATTTACTTTAAAATCAATGCTTTGCGGGCCCCGGATATCGGCGGTTGTTGTGGTATAGTATGTCCACAAGGGCGGGTCAACGGCAAAATCGCTGTTGGTATCGCCTGCGCCGATCTCCTGTGAGGTTTTATTGCCGCCATCAACCGTAAAATCCCAGTTTAAACTCCAGATGTTCTCTTTGGTACCTGTAGGGGCGATAAAATTGTTCTTCCAGTTGGTGGTAGATTCCAAACTATAACGGTTTAATTTGAACAGATTATCGCACCATACCAGGGCGTTGGTATAATCATGGTTATACATATAAACATCCATTAACATAGCTGCAATGCCGCCTGAGTTCAAATTCCATACAACCGCCGCCGTATGGTCAGACAAGTCATAAGCCTTAAGCAGATCAGGCAGAATAACATTTTTCACAATATCGGCGGCTGGTGTTACACCCTTATAAGGATCAGTACTCAAATTTTCATAAGGTTCTGTCCATACAGGTACATTTCCCCAAAGCCTTATCAGCCAGAAATAACAATATGCCCGTATTCCCAAAGCCTGGGCCTGCAGGTCCTTTGACAAAACAGGATCAATACCATCAATGGTAGGAATATATTTTATGGCAAAATTAGCCCTGCTTATCGTAGCATATATCAGCGTCCAATCGGCACCATTAGTGGTAGGCGTTAATACGTTTAGTGCCAGGGGCAGTGCATCATTATAGGTAGGGTGAAACGTAAGATTATCGCTCCGGCCATCGCCCCAATAAATATACTGACTGCTAAACATATCCTGAATACCATCATATATCCCGGCAATACCTGCCTTGGCATCATCAGATGTTTTCCAAAACTCACTGCTCGCTAACTGACTTTTAGGAGGTTGGTTCAGCAACTTTTTACAGCTAAACAATGAAATGGAGAGCATCAAAAAAGCAATGTTTAATATTTTTTTCATGACTAAATTCATTAGAAATTAACATTTATTCCAAAACCACATTCGCGCCTGCGCGGATAACGGCCATTATCATTACCCGGCGTTAAGGCCGAGCTTGAAGAAAATTCAGGGTCATACCAGGAATAGTTTGTCCAGGTGAGCAGGTTTGCTCCATACACATACGCCCCAATATTTTTCAGTTTAATGCGCGAGGCTATATTTGGCGGCAGGTTATAGGTAAACTTGGCATAACTAAGCCTGATGAACGAGGTGTTTTCAAGGAACCTGGTTTGTGTGCCCGGAAAATTCGCGGTTGAGTTTTTGCGGCCCATATAGGGTATATTGGTAATATCTCCCTGTTTTTTCCATGAATTATAAGTGGTGTTATTATCGGCAACAATGCCCGATGTTGCCAGGTTATTCAGTGTTTGCCTTGGACTATCATAGGCCTCGCCGCCCCAAAGGGTATTAAGTGTAAACGATAAACTAAATTGTTTATAAGTAAACGTGTTTATGATAGCGCCATAAAATGATGGCTGGGCATTACCTAATATCTGCCTGTCATTAGCATCTATTACACTGTCTTTTTTAACATTGTCAAATATCATATCGCCGCCTAACAGTAAAGCGCCACCTGCATACATATGGTGCACAGTGCCGGTATAGGTGCTCCCGTTAAGTACATAGCCTGATGCGGTTTTACCATCGGCAGAAACGCCCACCGGTGTTAACCTGTTCCAATTACCATCATAGGCATTTGAGGCATCGTACTGATAAACACCCAGGCCCTTGTAGCCGTAAAAATCGCCGATCTTTCCACCTTCCTGAACCAGGTAGGTAGCGCCTCCTGATGTGGCCAAAAATGGTTGATGATTGTAAAGGCTCTTGATTTTGTTGCGCTCAACAGATAAGGTGGCATTAATATTCCAGGTGAATTTTTTACTGACAACTGGTGTCGCGTTCACAGAAAACTCCAATCCCTTATTGGTAACATCGCCCACATTGACATATACCGAGGTAAAGCCCGACTCTACGGGGATATTGCGCTGATAAAGCAGGTTTTTAGTTACCTTTTGATAATAATCGGCAGTTATATTCAGGCGGGAATTAAAGAATTGCAAATCTAACCCCAGGCCTTTCTGAATATTACTTTCCCACTTTAATTGCGAGTTTCCGAACTGGTTGCTTAAAACCACCCCATTTACCGCATTGTAAAAGGACGATCCAAAAGTATAGATCAATAAATTGGAGTTAGCGGGGATGCGGTCGTTACCCACCTGCCCATAATTTACCCTCAGCTTGGCATCGCCCAGGAAGCTTTTTGACCAGCCCATGAATGATTCGTCTGAGAAACGCCAGGCGGCGGATGAACCATAAAAATTACCGAACTGGTTGGATGAACCAAATTTTGATGATCCGTCCCTGCGATAAACCAGGCTGAATATATACCGGCTTTTATAATTGTAACCTGCACGGGCATAAAATGATTCGCGGCTGGTTGATCCGGCATCGGTACCAGTATTGGTTTGATCAATAATTCCATACACATTTGAAGTGTATATAGTTTCATTGGCAGAGTTTGACCCGGCTATTTTAAAACTATTGTTCTGCGTTTTCTCGGCACTTACCCCTGCTACAGCAGATATGGAATGATTTTGGCCTAATGTTTTATTATAATTTAAAAATCCCTGGTAGGCCCAGTTGGTGTTAACAGCAAAACTTTCTCTCCCTGCATTAACCGTAGGGTTGGCGCTGCTCAGTAACTTGGGGTCAAAGAAAACATTGTGCGGTGTTGATAAACCAAAATCAAAGTTATTGGTTAAACGCAGGTCTTTATTAATGGTATACTCAATCTGGTTAAACAAATCACCGGTATACGTATTGGTAACGTTAACCTCCAGCAAAGCTACCGATAACTGGTTACGGCGGCCGCTAATGTAGCCCGTTAAGCTGCCATCGGGATAATATAAAGCCAAATTTGACGGCCGTTGAAATGCCTGGTTAATGGTGTTACCCTCGTTAATATTATTGTTGGTATTATACCCAAAGGATAAACGGTTACTGTATTTAAACCGTGGCGACACCTGATAATCCAGGTTAAAACGAGCCTGCAGTGTTTTTGAATAGCTGTTAATTATCAGTCCCTCATCATTAATATACCTTATGCTTGAGTAGTATTGTACACTTTTTTCGCCGCCGCTAACACCAAAATCAAGAATATCCTTCTTGGCCAATTGTGTAATTACACTCTGGTTATCATTATCTGAGTTAAAAACAACATTTAATGAGTCGTTTGTGGTGGTTGGCTTATCAGGGCTGTTACCATTGTATAAATTTCTTTCTACACGCAGATCTTTTGAATTTGGCTGCTCCAATTTATGAGCCATTACACCAAAAATCCGGGCATACTGCGCGTTAACAAGCGGCTTGCCGGCCTGACCCCGTTTAGTGGTAATTAATATAACACCATTAGCTGCCTGTGAACCATAAATAGCCGCCGAAGCAGCATCCTTTAATACCTCAATAGATTGGATATCATTAGGGTTTACATTATCTGCACTTTGGCTTAAAATACCATCAATTACAAACAAAGGCGAGTTACCCGCACTTGAAAAGGTAGATCCTCCGCGTATTTGGATAGAACCCGTTGCACCAGGTTCGCCAGAATCATTTACTACCAGCACACCTGATGCCTGTGACTGTAAAGCATCGATCAGGTTGATGGGGTGACGTTCTTCGATCTGTTTGGCGGTAACGGTTGATATGGCCCCGGTCAAATCACGCTTTACTACAGATTGACCATATCCGGTTACCACTACCTCGTTTAGATCAGTGGCTGATTCTTTGAGCGTTACATTGATGATTTTGCGGTCGCCAACTGTTACTTCGGATGAAACATACCCGATAAACGAGAATGTCAGCACAGCATAGTTATCCGGCACATTGATGGTGAATTTCCMGTCAGGATCCGTAATAACACCTGTTTGCGCACCCTTTACTCTTATACTTACGCCAGGTAACGGCAAGCCTTTATCATCCGTTACCCGCCCGGTAATGGGTACAACAGGCATCGCGGTAGTGATCAGAACAAGGTTGTTGCCATTCAGCTTATAGGTAAGGCCTGTTTTGGTCAGCAATATGTCCATAGCTTCGTTTATCGAGACATTATTCAGAGCCACATTACCAACATGCTTTTCATTTAAAGCATCATCGTTATAAACAAACCTGAAATTGCTTGTTTTTTCAATTTCTGTAAGCGCCTTTTTTATAGAAACACCATGGAGATTAATATTAATTTTATCCTGTGCATAGCCTTTTGAAAATACCTGAAATGAAGATATAATTATCAGGATTAAGGTACACTTTGTCATGAGTAATATTTTTAATAGGGATCGCAACCGCATATTACTTATGCGGCAAGCATTTTTTTTCATAATTTAGTATTTAGGTTACTTTAATTATTGGTTTAAGAAGACTCGTAGTTGTGGTACCAATTATTGCGGGGAATGCGACAACATTCTCCGCTTTTTGGTTTAAGGGCTTTATGGGTCAAATTTTATCATACGCATATTTTTAGGTTAAACATTATTGGTTAGTAAATAATTACCTTTCCGTTATCCATAAAAAAGTTAAAACTGCTGGTTGCCTTAAGTGCTTCAAGGGCAGTGTTTAATGACTCTTTTTCAAATTTTCCGCTAAATCTTTTCTCTTTTAACTGTGCATTTTTAAATGATATGGAAACAGCATACCACCTTTCCATTTTTTTTGCGACTTCATCAAAATATTCATTATCAAATACCAGTTTATTTTCAAGCCATTGCGCTTCTGATGGCAAAGAGTCATTTTTTGTTGTATGCAGGGCACTTAAGGTCATGAACACCTCATTTTTATTGTGATGTGATCCTTTTTTGTTGGGGATGGTTAATTTTTCAGACGGCTTTAATATGATCCGGTGATGGGGGTTCGAAGCTGTAGTTAATTCTATCCTTCCCCTGATCAGTGATGTTTCAGAAACGTTATCGTTTGCATAAGAGCGGACATTAAAAGCTGTACCCAACACTTTTATACGCATGGTGGCGGTATTTACAATAAATGGATGTTCAGCATCTTTCACAACATCAAAAAATGCTTCGCCGGTTAAGCGTATCTCCCTGCATTTATTGCCATAATTTGTTTTATAAAAAATTTCGCTGCCGGCATTAAGCCAAACCTTAGTACCATCGGGCAATATGATCTTGCTGATATTTCCCCGTGCGGCTGTAATTTGATAGGTTTTAACATTATAATTACCAGCGTGATTTTTCCAATAGATAAAAGACAACAAGCCCAAGACCAAACACGCCGCTGCTGTGAGTGCGGGGATGAATCTTTGCCTCATACTTTTAACAGGTGGGTCCGCCTCGTTCGCCGGGTCTTGAAAAGTATCGGTCCGGGTGTCATCAGTTTCGAGCTTGCTTTCGAGTTTGTCCCATTTTTGCTGAAGTTTATATGGAATAAAACGGGGTGGCTGATTGGGGTTTTGCCGCCACATGGCTTCTAATATTTGTATGGAATAAACATCGGCCCAGGGCTGCCTGAGCAACTGATGTAACTGACGAAGCTCTTCGGGAGTAGCCTCATTATTAAGTTTTTTTCCAACAAGTGTCCAAATAGTGTCCTGATCCATTTTGTTTGCTTCAGTAACAAGGACAGGGAAAAATGGAAACACCCCAGTGAAAAAATGAAATTAATTTGAGGATGCTTTTTTTATTGCTTTTTTATGGCGGTCTGGTGAGGCAGAAATTGCCGCAGCAATTGTTTTGAGCGCGTTATTCATATGGTATTCAACGGTTTTAACAGAGACATTTAATATTTCTGCTACCCTTCTGTATTTCAGACCATCTTCTTTAACAAGCTTAAATACTATTTTGCATTCTTCGGGCAATCGTTGTATGGTATAATTAATAATTTTCGCAAGCTCATCTGTGATCAATATATCCTCAACAGAACCATTAATATCCTTAAGCTCAAAACTAACTGATTCGATATCAACACAAGTTATGCGACTGGCCAAATTATAATTGATCGCTTTGTTTTTAACAGCTACATATAAATAAACCGTTAAATTGTTTACCTCCGTTAATTTGGCCCGGTTCGACCATATTTTCACAAATACATCGTCCACTATCTCCTCACCCACCTCTGTTGATTTCACAAAAGAGCAGGCTAATTTTAACAGCCTTTCGTAGTATAAAAAATAAATCTTTTTAAAGGATACCAGATCATTATCATGTGCAATTTTTAGCAACAGGTCTTTAATGTCAATATTTAACATCTTGTAATTAGGTTATGGTACGCGCATTTATAGTGGAGAAATGCTTATAATTAGTTACCATAAATTTAGGTGAGAAAAACAAGGCAGAATTAAACTATAATGTCTTATTACTAACTTGTTTTTACAATTTGTAAAATTGTCCTTATCGGAAAAATAACAATTTTCGAGCAATCCGCATTGCTTATGTTTTGGATTTGCGAATCAAGAGACCGAGATATCTCTGTACAATCTGTGAAAGAAATAATTTTATTTGGTCACTATTATTAACGTTGCTTTCAGATTTTTATAAAGATCTGTTTCCTGTATATCCAATACAAAATCAGCCATTCAAAAAATAATACTAACCCGCCGGTAATCAGCGTAGTATATTCAAGCCCGAATATTTGACCATAATTATGCCCTAAATGAATTAAAAGTGATTCGCTAATAAATTCCCGAATCCCTCCATCAGACAGACAATAAGCCACAATTGAATTTGCACCTATAACCATTAAAAAAAACGACCAACTTTTTTTGCCTGCCACATCAACAACCCAATAAAAGAAAGTAAGCAGCAAAAAGCAAATTCCTCCGCTAAAAACCATCCATGCAGGTGTCCAGATACGTTTTATTATAGGGTTTATGCCAGTTATATGCAATAAAACCCCAAACAGCATTAAACCAACTCCCTTAATTATGAAAAATTTGATTTTTTCGGCAGGAACCGAAGAAGAATTTAATTTGTTACCAGCAAACAGGCCCAAAATCATTGTTCCTAAAGTTGGAATAAAGCTTAACGTACTATACCCACCCTCATTGTTAAGAAAAGCACTTTCGCGGGGAAATAGATTCAAAAACCAACGGTCAAAAGCCCAGGCAAGATTGGTGTTTTTATTCCAATGCGCAGCAAAGCCGTGAAAATTATGCTCCCAGTTAGCCGTAACGCCTGCCGATGCATAATCAAATGTTGCCCCGGGAAGTGGATAAAGTGCAAAAGCTAACCAATAACCTACCGAAATCACAATTAAGGCAATAATCTGAACTCTTTGCGAATAAAATCCTAAAATTACCAGAAAGGTATAACCTAAACCAATTTGGGTAAGGGTATCTTCAAAAGTAAAATATGTTTGCTTAGCGTGTATAGAGCGTAAAAATATACCAAGAAAGATTAAAATGAGCGCCCGCTTAATTGTATGTTGTAATAAACTTACATGTGTTGCCCCTTTGTTTTTTCTACTTTCAATAGAAAATGGTAACACAACTCCAACTAAAAATGTAAAAGACGGCTGAATTAAGTCATGCAACCCAAACCATGTCCATGGCACATGGCTTTGATTAAATGATAAAATTTGCCAAAAAGTACTCTCAGGAAACGCTCTTGCTACTCTTGGGAAGGCAAGTACTTCGGCCATCATTAGTAACATTACAAAACCACGATATACATCAACCGAAGCTATTCTGCGAACAGGCATCGCTGGATTTATAATTTCGCCTGAAACCGCATGTTTAGTAGATACTGATGAGTTTTCCATATTTAAAGATCAAATCATATATGCGTTCCCGCGTTTCCGGTAATGAATTTTGTTATATAAATTGTACTATCTAATTAGATAGTGGGTAATGGTATTTAATCATTAAAAATAATTATTTACATTGTCCTTGTTATAACCTATTTATCATTAATCAACCTTCCCGATATGAAATCTGCTAAATTTATTCTGCCACTCCTTCTTTGCGCGGTAATTTTGGGCTTTACTACAAGCACAAAAAAGGGTCAATGGAAACAGCTGTTTAACGGCAGGGACTTAACAGGCTGGGATACCTATATCGGGCCCGATCTTGATAACAGTGGCAAACCCATTACCGATAAACCTATAGGCTTAAACAACGATCCAAGACACGTTTTTACGGTATCGAAAGAAGATGGAGAGCATGTTATTCGCATTTCGGGCGAAAACTGGGGTGCCATAATTACCAAAAATGAATACGAGAACTATCATCTCCAATTACAGTTTAAGTGGGGTGCTCTTTCGTGGGGACAAAAAAAGGGCAAACATAAAGATAGCGGCCTTTTGTACAATTCTGTAGGCAAGTATGGTGCTGATTATGGTGCATGGATGCGTTCGCAGGAGTTTCAGATTGAAGAAGGTAACTGTGGTGACTATTGGGGTTGCGCAGGAGGAATGGCAGATATTCCTGCAATTAAAAAGTCTGATACAGCAGCCTATGTTTACAGTGCACAGGGAACACTTACTGAATTTAGCCAGCAAAGTAAACAAGGCAGGCATTGCATTAAACAGGGCGATGGCGAAAATCAAACCGGCCAATGGAACACCTTAGACCTATATACGCATGGTGATACCAGTATACATGTTGTTAATGGCAAAGTAGTAATGATATTGTACCATAACAGGCAATTGGAAAATGGTAAGGTCATTCCGTTAACCAGGGGGAAAATTCAAATACAATCTGAAGGCTCAGAGGTATATTTTAAGCATATTCAGATTCAGCCAATTGAACGTTTACCTGCGGACCTGGTAAGCCGATAGCCTGCGAATCGCATATAAGGGCTATTCAATATCGTCTTCCAGCCTTTCCTCCTCCAGATCCAGACGCTTTTCAACAAGACGGATAATGTCATCATCGAATTCCTCCTTGTGGCGGAAAACACGAAGTTGTTTCCTTTCATGTTCAGTGACCTGCATCATGATCTTTTTGAAATGTTTGATCATGGACAAAGCTTTAGTCTTTTTTTCCTGATCATCACCAAGGCTCTTGTAAATATCAACCTTATAGGCCAGCAGTTCCATTCTATTTTTGAGCATGCCGTTTTCCTTCAGCTCTTTTGAATACTTTGAATTAAGTTCGGTAAGTGCAGCAGCGGATAAGTGTTGTTCTATCTCTAATAACTGCTGATCATCTTGCTTCCCACCGGGAAGGCGTTCAGGTTTTAAAATTCTGATTATCCACGGCAGGGCAAGGCCTTGTCCTACAAGGGTTACAATGATGACTATAAAAGTAATAAATAAGATAAGGTCGCGGAAGGGAAAAGGCTGTCCGCCGGGAAGCATAAGCGGAATCGCAAGCGCAGATGCCAGGGATACCACCCCACGCATACCTGCCCAACTGATGATCATTGGGTTTCTCCAGCCGGGGCGGCTTACAGCCACCGTAATATAACGGCTGATGAAGGTAGTAAAGATAGAAGAAAAATATCCGGCCAGCAATCTGGTCGCGATGATGAGAAAAGAGACAATTAAAGCGATTTCCAAAGCACGGGAAAGCGGCATGTTTTTTATACCTCCCATAATATCAGGAAGCTGTAATCCAATCAGAAAAAATATGACCGCGTTAAGTATAAAAATAATGGGCGACCATACGGCATTGAATTTAAGCCGGCTGCGATGGGAGAAAATAAAATGATTTTGATAAGAAATAAATAAGCCACCACTAACTACTGCCAGCACACCAGAGGAGTGGATACGTTCGGCAGTTAGGTAGATCAGATAGGGCAATACAAACGAAAGAGCTATATCCAGATTGGACGTGGTTGGCAGCCACTTATATAAGGCATAAAACACCAGGCCAAAAAATAGCCCAATCGCAATTCCGGAAAGGGAAACCAGAACAAAATTACCTACAGCGTTATACCACACAAAATTATTGGTAATGATTGCGGCAAGCGCAAAACGGAAAACTGTTAAGCTTGTTGCATCATTAAGGAGGCTTTCGCCTTCAAGTATCGATACGAGCGCTTTGGGTAACCGGACGTATTGCAGTACTGCCGTAGCCGCAGCAGCGTCAGGAGGAGAGATAATAGCGCCCAACAAAAAACCTTGTGATAGTGTAAAGCCAGGTATAAGCCAGGAGGAAGCAAATGCAACAACGGTTGAAGTAAGCAGCACATAACCCAAAGCCATTACGCTTACCATACGCCGCCATTTCCATAAAGCTTTCCATGATGTGTTTTGCGCTGCATCAAATAAAACAGGCGGAAGAATGATAAGGAACACCAAGTTCGGATCTATGTGAATACCTGGGATCCCCGGGATAAAGCCAAAGGCCAGTCCGGCTATTACAAGGAATATAGGATAAGCGATCGACAGCTTCCTGGCAATAAGTACCAGAAACGATACACTCATAATAAGGCCTAAACAAAGCAATAGATTTTCTTGCATAAACGCCATTATTTATAGTATCCAAGATAAGATTTTTAAACATTTAACCGCCTTTTCGTTTGCGAAAGAAAAATCGAGGTAGCTACTGATCTTAAAGCAACAAAAAAGGCCGCGAAATTCGCGGCCTTTTTTGTTGTATAACAAGCCTGGTTATTTTAAATGTGACCTGAGCATCCATGCCATTTTTTCGTGCGTTTCCATTAATCCTGTAACATAGTCGCTGGTACCAAGATCTTTCAATTCGTCTGCAAAATAGCTGATGTTCTCTCTCAAATGAATGATCAGGCTCTCATGATCACTTAATAGCTCAGCTATAAAACCTGTTCCATCATTATGCTCATGCAAGCGCTCCGAGATATGGGTTAACTCCAGAAAAGCTTTAAGCGTAGCCGGAGAAYAGTGCCCTAATGAGCGGATGCGTTCGGCCACGCTATCCATAATCTCATCCAGTTGTTCATACTGTGCTTCAAAAAATAAATGTTTACTGTGAAAATCTGCCCCTTCTACATTCCAATGCGCATTCCTGGTTTTGGTATAAAGTAAAAACTCATCTGCTAAAACTACGTTTAAAGCATGTGCAACTTTTGAAAGATTTTCTGGTGTAATTCCAATTCTTGGTTCCATTGTATTAAGATTAATAAGTTAAAAAAGGTGTTATTACTTCACTGGTAATTTTTCTGATAATTTGATTTTAGAGCCATCTAACAACCCTTAACCGGCTACTAAATGCCTTTAACTCGTGATAAGTGCTATTAAATGACAGGTAGTTGCAAAACGGCAAGCACCCTCCCCGTCATAAATTGCCTTAAACGTACTAAATTAAAGCTTAATTTACCTATCATTTCATTCTGCTGATACAATAAATATCAATCGCTGTTCTCCCCTAAACTGTATAATTTTTCACCGCTTTTGGTGAGATAATAATATTATCCAATGCATTTTCTTTGGGTAAGCATTATTAACACCTTGTTTATGTTAAAAATTAACCACCTTTCCTTTTATACAATTTCATTTTTTGTTTTGTTTTCATGCAATAACCCAAATTTGGTTAAGCCGAAAAACAGCTCACCAACGATTAATGATAAAGTGATGACCCCGGAGGAGCAAAAGCTGCTCACAGCCGATTCTGTAATTAAAATACTCAAAAATGGCAATGAGCATTTTTATGAGAATAAGCTTACCCTCAAAAATGATAGTTTAAGAATTCATTTAACTGCTTCCGGTCAATATCCTATGGCAGCTATACTATCATGTGCCGATTCAAGGGTGCCTGTTGAAGAAGTATTTGATAAAGGTATAGGCGATCTGTTTGTTACCCGTGTTGCCGGTAATGTAGCAGATGTGGATATTTTAGGGAGCCTGGAATATGCCTGCAGAGTTTCAGGTGTGAAGGTTATCATGGTGTTGGGCCATGAACATTGTGGCGCCATAAAAGCAGCCATTGACGGCGTAAAGACTGGTAACCTAACGCCTTTGATGGCCGAAATTGAACCCGCCGTAGACAGCGTAAAGATATCAGGAAAAAAAACATCAAAAAATGATTGGCTGGTACATGCTGTTGCTATAAAAAACATACAGCTAACCATAAAAAAGATTCTTGCTAACAGTGAATTACTTAAGAACCTGCAACAAAAGAATGCCATTAAAATTTTAGGGGGTATTTACAACCTTGACTCTGGCAGGATTACCTTTATTAATCCGGGAAATTAAATTACTGCAAAGCCTGTTATAGTCCAAATGCCCTTCCCATTTAACATACGCAAATAATAAGGGCATTCCAATAACTTTTTGCTTCATTGTAGTAATGAAGCGCGCTTTTACTTTAAACTATATGTTGATTAATAGCTTTTGCAACAACTTCTGTAAGAGAAGCCACATGTAATTTTTCATAAATCTTTTTGATATGGCTCCGTACGGTTTCATAACTGATATTTAATTCGTACCCTATCATTTTATAGCTCAGGCCATTTACAATAGCAGTCAGTACCTCTTTTTCGCGGGCGGTAAGGTTATACTCTTCTGTTGCCGGCTGACGTTTGGTCTGATAACCCTGTTGCAATATGTTTAGTACCCTGCGGGCAATAGAAGGGCTCATCGGTGAACCGCCCGTTTGCAGTTCTTTAATACCATCAATTAACGAACTGTTGATCTGATTTTTTAAGATATAACCAGATGCACCTGCACATATGGAATCAAAAACACGCTCGTCGTCTTCAAACACGGTTTGTATCAGAATTTGGATGTGCGGAAATTCCCTGGTTAAAAGCCTAACAGCTTCAATACCATTAACTCCGGGCATTTCAATATCCATCAAAACTACATCAGGTCTTGAGGTCAATACATTTTCCACACAGTGCTGTGCATCGCTAAACGTACCAACTACTTCAAATGCCGGATCGGTGTTTAATAACAGGATAATACTGTTACGTATGTTTTTATTATCGTCAAATATGGTTATTCGGATACTCATTTTCGTTGGTTTTTATAATGATTAAATGGTGATAATTTCATAATGTAAAGAGGTTTCTCACAGGATACTAA
>NZ_JBFUJG010000051.1:0-36056 GCF_056401495.1 Mucilaginibacter sp. P4_E8 | reverse complement strand
ATCAAACAGAGCCTCAATATCTTCCTCGTGCGAATAACCAAGCAGGGCCAGCAGCCAGTCGTTAAGGTCACGTCCGCTTAAAAAAACGTTCATTAGGGCGCTGCTGCTAAAAAACAAGATGATATCATTACTGTTTGATTCCAGTTTTTCATCAATCCAGTGACAAAGGCCAATTGTTTTTCCATAGCCAGAAGGGGCTGTAAATACGGTTGCCGTGTAATCCCCTCTTAAAAATTCAACAAAATGATCATCAATAAATTTCCGGCGTATGGTTTGATTAAAGGGGATTCCCGAACGGTTTTTTAAAGCCTGTAAAGTAAAGTGTGTGATTTTTGCAGCATTATTACTAAGGGTTTTCCAATCAACATGCTCATTTTGCGATTTTGCAGCAGGTACGCTTTCCTGATCGCAAAAATCATCCCAACCCTCAAAGCCGCAGTATTTGGCTAAAACATCTATGGTGAACAAAGATGGCTTGAACTTACTATATGCAAATCCGTATACCCGCTTTAATGTGGTTTCGCTAACTGTTAGTTTTGTTTTGTTGTAGATCTGTAATGCAAGGGCCTTGCAATCGCCCGGTGTAATGCTTCTAATATTGGCATTTGTTAGTACACGGGATTTCAATGTTTCAAATTGAACTGGTGAAAAGGATATCATAGGCTCAAGGCAATTAGGTTGTTATTTTTGTACACATTAATCCCGAATATTTTGTTGTTAATTACACAATTAAGGTGGTCGTTAATTATACGGTGTCCGTATTAACTAAGGTTGCAACCATATTTAGCATAAATATTCGGTTTCAGCTATAATTGGCTGTGTTTACGAGTATAGTAGAGCTATATGTTTTAAAATAATATTTAATGAACAAAATGAACGATTATTAAATAAATGAACAGCGTTTATTTTGTCTTAATGAAGTGAATAAGATGTATTAATAATATTCTTAAAGTGCTGTGTAGTTTTGAAATGTGTAACTATTTACACCTACCTTAATTACATTTGCATGAAAACCTTTACCTTTTATAGCAGGTACATAATAGTGTTATGCCTGTTATTATGTGCTACCAGCAAAATATTTGGACAACGCCATTTTGCAACTACCCAGCAAAGCGGTGCTACAGGTTTACTTTGTTTGGGCTGCGTAGTTACTGAACAAGGAAACGCTGTTGATGCAAATCTGCAAACTCACTCCACTTTAAATGTACCGGTTGGCTTGTTGGCCGCAACATACCAGGAATTAATATTTCCGGCTCAGGCTGCTGCCAATACCCCATTAACAATTAAATTAGGAACAGGTAACAACCTGCTTGATGTAACAGCACTTGGCGGGGTAACTATAACTCCATATAATGGCAATGTAGCGGGTGCGTCAATTACTGCCCCAACACTGGCGAGTGTAGCCAGTAGCAATAACCAGCTGGAATTTATCTTTTCGCCGGCTACAGCTTATACCAAGGTAAGGGTAACGCTTAACGGGGGGCTTTTGGGCGCTTTAAGCAGTATATATTTATATGATGCTTTTTATACTACACCTGGTCCTCCGGTTTGTAATACCGCATATGATGAATTGCATGGTATATCATCGGCATTACTTAATCTTGGGATAAATGTGGGCGGGGTGGCAAACCCTCAAAATGCGATTGACGGGAATATTAATACAGCATCAACCTTAAATGCAGGTGTTGGCGCATTAGGCGCATTCGCGCAACAAACTATAATTTTTCAGTCGTCATCAATTGTAGGCGATTCTGTACGCCTTACCATATCCTTACCAAAGGCATTATTGGATGTAGGTGTTTTAACAAACATAGGCATATCAACATTTAATGGCAATACAGATAATAACGATACCCAGCAGCTAAGCGGGTCATTGCTGCGTTTACGCCTGCTTGATCTGACCAATAACAGGCAGCGGATAGTTGTTACGTATGCGCCCACCAAAGTATTTGACCGGGTTCAGCTGCGGCTGGGGGGAGGTATAGCAAGTGTATTATCATCCCTGGATCTTTTCGAGGCCGAAGTAATCATACCTAAACCTATCATAAAAATTAATAATGTAGCGGTAATCGATGCGCAATTATGTGCCGGAAGTACTATAGCATTAACTGCAACATCAAATGCGCCGGGCACCACATTTAACTGGTATACCCAAGCTACCGGCGGAACCTCCATTGCAACCGGCGCATCGTTTACTACACCTGCTTTAACTGCAAATGCCACTTATTACGTATCGGCAACACGCGCAGGTTGTGCAACAGCTTCAGACCGGGCCCCGGTAGTGATCAATGTTAATCAAATACCAGCTGCACCGGTTATTGCCAATGCCAACATTACGGTATGCCCGGGCTCAACCGCGGTATTTGCTGCACAACCCATACCTGGTGTTACCGTTAACTGGTACGCGGACCCAACCGGCGGAACTCCTTTATTTACGGGTAATACCTATACATCTGCTGCCTTAACCGCAACCACAAGCTTTTATGCCGAAGCGGTAACTGGCGGTACCTGTGTAAGCACTTCGCGTACAAAGGTAACTGCAACTATAAGCCCGTTGCCGGCTGTGCCAACATTAACTACGCCAAACGTAACCATTTGCGATGGTGATGTGGCCGTATTGGCCATTGCCTCGCCGGTAGCCGGACAAACATACAACTGGTACAGCACTGCCACTGGTGGCACCTCATTATTTACAGGTACAAACTTTACCAGTCCGGCTTTAAATGCCAACACAATTTATTATGCCGAAGCTGTAAACGCAACAGGCTGTGTAAGCGGTACCCGTGTTGCGGCAACAGTTACTGTAACACCTAAACCTGCTGCTCCTGTTTTGGCGGTAAATAATTCAACTATAAGCGCAGGCCAAACCGCAACCATCCATATAACTAATGCACAAACAGGTATTACTTATAACTGGTACACATCCGCCGCGGCTGCTACCCCTGTTTTTACAGGCGATCCTTTTATAACACCAGCGTTATTTAGTACCACCACTTATTATGTGGCAGCCGCCAACAGCACCGGTTGCCAATCGGCAACACGTACGCCAATAACCATTAACGTAACTATTAATAACAATTCGCCATGTACGTTTGCCAATCAGCAAACACACGTCACAAATGGTTTATGTGTATTATGTAATGTTCTCAATGACGCTCTTGCCGCTGATGCCGACACGACTACCGCGTCCACCATATCAGTGCCGGTAGGTCTTTTAGGCGGATCAGCTTCACAAACACTGCAATTTCAGCAACCAGGTTTTACCGGCGATACCATTAAGCTCGTATTTCAAAGCCCGGGAGGCCTGGCTGATGTTAGCTTATTGGGTAATATAACAGTAGCAGTTTATAATGGTGCCACACTGGTAGGTAGTTATCCGCTTAATAATTCATTACTTACTTTAAGATTATTGGCAGGTACTAACCGTTATGCGGTATATGTACCAGCTGCAGGGAATTATGATCGTGTGCAGGTAACGCTTAATTCGGGAGTTGCAACGTTGCTAACATCTTTACAGATCTATTATGCAATACAGCAGTATCCAACACCTAAATTTAATCCTGTCGCTCCTGAAATTTGCAAAGGCAGCCCTGCGGTATTGAATATTACATCACCTAATCCGGCTAACGGAACCTTTAAATGGTATACTACACCAACAGGAGGGGCATCTGTAGCTACAGGTATAACTTATACAACACCAGCATTAACCGCAAACACTACTTATTATGTAGAATACAGCCGTAACGGCACCTGCGTAAGCCCGGTACGTGCTCCTGTTCAGGTAATAGTTGATGATCCACCGGTAAAACCAGTTGTAACACCAGCAAGCGCGACCATACTGGCAGGCCAAACCGCTACTTTTAAAGCTACTGTAGTTAATGGCGCTACTATAAAATGGTACACCGCGGCAACTGGTGGTACTCCTGTATTTACAGGCAGCACATTCACCACGCCGGCATTATCAGCCAATACAACTTATTATGCAGAAGCATCTTTAGGTAGCTGCGTATCGCCAGACAGAACTGTTGTACCGGTAACCGTTACGCCGATAGTAATACCAGATGTATCAGTAACCCCGCCTACACAATCAGTTAACGTGGGTACAACAGGTACTATAACTGCCAGCTCAACCACACCGGGAACAGTATTTAACTGGTATACCACACCAACGGGTGGCACACCTGTATTTACAGGGGCAACCTTTGTAACCCCACCGGCATTTGCCAATACAACTTATTATGCCGAAGCTGTAGTAACAGCCACTGGCGCAAAATCAGCTACCCGTGCACCGGGCGTAGTTAATGTAATTGCTGTTGGTTCAGATCCGGTGGCTTGTAACGCTGCTACAACACAAACAAATTCGGTTAACGGCGTATGTTTATTCTGCGGTACCACTAATCCGGCCGGAGCAGTTGATAACAACCGTAATTCATTTTCACAAATACATGTACCGGTAGGTTTACTGGGCGGCTCCGCACAGCAGGTATTACATTTTACCAACCCGGGTATTGTAGGCGATAGCATAATTGTTGAATTGGGTATCCCTGGTTCACTGGCCGATGTAGGCTTATTATCGCAAATTAATATTGCTACTTATAACGGAGCAACCTATAACAATGACCGCTTTGCTGTAAACGGATCATTGTTAAACCTTACCCTGTTAAACGGAACAAGTCGTTTCAGGATAGCATTTAAAGCAACCCACACCTTTAACGGCGTTGAGATCCAGTTTAACTCAGGCGTTGCCGGCCTGCTTAGCGCGGTAAACGTTTATGATGCTTATCAATCAGTAGCATCACCGGTTATCAGTGTGCCAAACGTTAGCACCTGCCAGGGAACAACTGCTACTTTAACAGCAAATGCACCGCCAGCCAACGTAACTATAAAATGGTATACCTCAGCAACTGGTGGTACAGCTGTATTTACAGGCGCCACATTTGTTACGCCGGTATTAAATACCAACACAACTTATTATGCCGAAGCCAGCTTTACTACAGGTGGTTGTGCACAACCAGTGCGTACACCAGCAACGATAACTGTTACAACGGCCCCTGCCGCGCCGCTTGTTAATGCATCAAACATAACTGTATGCTCCGGTCAGCCGGCTACGTTTACAGCAGAAGCTGTTAGCGGTGTTACCTTTAAATGGTATGCAGCAGCAACAGGTGGCACAGCATTGTTTACCGGAGCACAATTTACCAGCCCGGCGTTAACTGCTACAACGTCCTATTATGTTGAGGCTACAGCGGGCGCTTGCGGCAATTCAACCCGTACTAAGGTAACTGCTAATGTAGCTGCATCGCCAACGGTACCTGTTGTATCACAAACTCCTGTACAAACCTGTTCTGGTTCATCGGCTGTATTAGCGGCAACAGGTCAGCCTGGTGTTATCTTCAACTGGTATACTACCGCTACCGGCGGAACCCCTGTATTTACAGGGCCACAGTTTACTACTCCGGCATTAACTGCCAGTACATCATATTATGTTGAATCTGCGTCAACAGGGGGCTGTACCAGTTCAACAAGGGCAAAAGCGGATGTGTCGGTTAACCCGACACCCGTTGCGCCTATTATCGCTGTTAACCCGGTTGGCAAACAGATCACCTCCGGGCAAACAGCTTCTTTAACAGCAACCTCAACCACCCCGGGAGCTATCTTTAAATGGTATGCAGCTCCAAATGGCGGTACTGCTATTTTTACGGGTGCTAACTTTACCACACCTGCTTTAACATCAAACACAACTTATTATGTTGAAGCTTCAACAGCAGCCGGTTGTACAAGTACTACACGTACACCGGTAACCATCACTGTAAATCCAATATTCTCCACCTCGTGCGATTTTGCATCAACACAAACCAATGATGTGAACGGAGGCCTGCTTTGTGTGGGTTGCGCTGTGAATTTTCCAAATAATTCGGTTGATAGCGATACCACCAACTTTAGCCAGTTAAGTGTTCCAATTGGTTTGGTAGGTTCAAATGTGTCGCAAAGATTAATATTTGGCGATGCCGGAGTTGTTGGCGATACCGTGACCGTGAAGATAGCGGTTCCGGCAAGCCTTGCCACTGTTGGTGTTTTAAACCAGTTGCAAATAGCTTCATTTAATGGCACGACTTATAATAACGACCGCATCAATTTAAGCAGCAGCTTACTGAAGATCACCTTGCTGGCAGGCAATCAAACTGCTTTAATAAAATTTGCGCCAAAATCAGCATTTGACCGGGTCGAGATCAGGTTTAACGGTGCTTTGGCATCAGTGTTTAATACGGTTAATATTTATTATGCCACCAAACAGGTTGAAGCACCGCGACTGGCCGCGAATACGGTAAGTATTTGCACAGGCAGCACTGCAACCTTTACGGTTAACAATACCCGTGCAGGAATAGCTTATAAATGGTATACCTCTGCAACCGGTGGCGCTTCTGTTCATACAGGTCCAACCTTTACCACCGCGGCATTAACTGCAACTACTACTTATTATGTAGAAAGCAGCCGTGCATCAAGCGGATGTGCTAACCCTAACCGGGTGTCGGCAACTGCCAATGTTACCCCATCACCGGTTAACCCGGTTCTGGCCCAGGCATCGGTGCAGGTATGTTCAGGTTCGCCAGCGGTATTAACCGTTTCACCAACCCAATCAGGTGTGGTGTATAACTGGTATGCGGCTGCAACAGGTGGTTCGCCAATATTTACCGGTGCTCAGTTTACAACCCCGGTACTTACCGCAAATATTTCTTATTATGTAGAAGCATCAGCTAACGGATGCGTTAGTCCGGCCCGTACAAGAGCCGACGCGGTAGTTAATCCAATACCTGTTGCGCCAACTGTTACTGTAAACCCAGCCGGTGGCCAGGTTACAACAGGCGGAACAGCTACATTAACAGCCAGTTCGCTTACAGCTGGTGCTATCATTAAATGGTACACCACACCAACAGGCGGCACAGCTATATTTACAGGCAGTCCATTTATTACCCCGCCTTTAACAGCAACTACAACTTATTATGCCGAAAGCTCATTAGCATCAGGTTGCGTAAGTACACAGCGTACTCCGGTAATTATTACCGTTACACAACCTATTGTAATACCCGATGTGGCAGTTACCCCGCCTACTCAAACAGTTAACGCGGGTACGTCAGGTACTTTAGTAGCGTCATCAACTACCCCAGGTGCAACAGTATTTAACTGGTTCACTACACCAACAGGCGGCACCAGCATATTTACCGGAGCAACTTTTTCAAGTCCGGGTCTGTTTACTGCTACAACTTATTATGCCGAGTCAAGCATACCTGCTACCGGGGTTAAATCAGCCACAAGGGCATCAGGAATAGTTAATGTAAATGCCATTTCGCCTAACCCTGTTCCCTGCGATGCAGCTATTGCCGAAACAAACTCAGTTAATGGTATATGCCTATTCTGCGGCACCAGTAACGCCGGCGGATCAATTGATAATAACCGTAATACCTTTTCACAAATACACGTACCGGTAGGTTTATTAGGTGGGGCTGCACAGCAAACTTTACGTTTTGCTAATACAGGCATTGCGGGTGATAGTGTAACTGTTGAGTTAGGTATCCCTGGCTCACTGGCCGATGTGGGCGTGCTTTCACAAATTCAAGTGGCTACCTATAACGGTACAACTTATAATGGCGACCGCTTTACTGTAAACGGTGCATTACTGAACATTACTCTACTGAACGGAACAAACCGTTTCAAGGTAACATTCAAAGCGGCTCATACCTTTGACAGGGTTCAGGTACTATTTAACTCAGGCGTTGCAGGCCTGCTTAACGCGGTAAACGTTTATGATGCTTATCAATCTGTAGCTGCACCGGTTATCACCACAGCAAATGTTGCTATATGTTCAGGATCACAGGCTACTTTAACAGCAACTGTGCCCGCTAATGTAACCGTAAGGTGGTATACTACCGCAAGCGGCGGCACACCAGTATTTACTGGGGCGGTATTTACCACACCGGTATTAACTGCCAACACAACTTATTATGCCGAAGCCAGCCGTACTGCTGATGGTTGCGCCCAAAGTGTACGCACACCTGCAACAGTAACGGTTACGCCAGCTCCGGCCAAACCGGTTGTGGCTGCACCAAACTTAACGGTATGTTCTGGTCAACCGGCAACATTTACAGCACAGGCAGTTACCGGTGTTACCTTTAACTGGTACACTCAGGCTACCGGTGGCACGCCTGTATTTACCGGCAATCCATTTACAACCGGACCGCTTTCGGCAACAACTACTTATTATGTTGAAGCCACAGGCGCTGGCTCTTGCGGTAACTCAACCCGTACCCTGGTAACAGCGAATGTAACAGCAACGCCATTGGCGCCTATCGTATCACAAACACCGGTACAAACCTGTTCGGGCTCATCGGCTACCTTGTCTGTAACATCAACCCAGGCTGGTGTTACTTATAACTGGTATACCGTGGCAACAGGTGGTACACCGGTTTTCACTGGTCCACAATTTACAACACCGGCATTAACCGCCAATAAATCATATTATGTTGAAGCAGTGGCAGGCAGCTGTACCAGCTCAACAAGAGCGAAGGCAGATGTTGTAGTTAATCCTACACCTGCGGCACCGGTTGTGACTTCAAATACACCTGGCGGACAGATCACTTCTGGTCAGAAAGCTATTTTAACCGCTACCTCAACCACCGTTGGAGCTGCCTTTAAATGGTACACTTCGGCAAGCGGTGGTACCGCAATCTTTACAGGCGCAACATTTACCACACCTGCCCTAACATCAAACACCACTTATTATGTTGAAGCTGTATTGGCAAGCTCAGGCTGTATCAGCGTAACACGTACCCCGGTTACTGTTAAAGTAAATCCAATATTTTCAACCAATTGCGATTTTGCATCAACCCAAACATTTGATGTAAACGGAGGTGTAATATGTGTAGGCTGCGGTGTAACTGCGCCAGATAATGCCGTAGATCAGGATACCGTAAACTTTAGTCAGATAAATTTACCAATAGCCGTATTAGGATCATACGTGGGGCAAAAATTAATATTCAGCGATGCCGGTACCGTTGGCGATACCGTAAGGGTTAAGATCTCGATACCGATAAGCCTTGCAACTGTAGGCGTACTTAATCAGATACAAATTGCCTCATACAATGGGGCTACTTATAACGGCGACCGTATTGCCTTAAGCAGCAGCTTGTTGAAGATCACGATTCTGGCAGGTGGGCAAACTGCTTTAGTCAAATTTGCACCAAAAGCCGGCTTTGACAGGGTTGAGATACGCCTTACCGCTGGTGTAGCATCATTGTTCAATAGTCTTAACGTTTATTATGCCAGCAAGCAGGTAGAAGCACCAACGCTTGATACAAATACTGCAAATATCTGTTCGGGCGGCTCGGCTACTTTTAGTGTGAGCAATGTACGTGCCGGTGTAACTTATAAATGGTATACTGCGGCAGTAGGCGGAACACTTGTTCATACAGGAGCAACCTTTCCTGTTACAAACATAACAGCTACTACTACTTACTATGTAGAAAGCAGCCGCACCTCAAGCGGTTGTGCTAATCCAAACAGGGTAGGTGCAACAGTTAACGTTACACCATCGCCACAAAACCCGATACTGACAAAAGCCTCATTTGAAATATGCGCAGGCGAAAGTGTTACGTTCACCGTAACCAATGCTAATGGTGCTACCATTAACTGGTACGATGCACAAACAAATGGTAACCTGGTACATACAGGTGCAACCTTCACCGTATCTCCGGTATCTGATATTATATACTATATCGAATCTGCAAATGGTACCTGTATAAGCCCTGCACGCACAGTGGCCACTATTAAGGTTAACCAATTGCCTCAAAAACCAAGTGTACTATCCAATAACGTTGATGTTTGCGCAGGTAGCCCTGCTGCATTAGCTGTAACTACTCCTCAGGCGGGTGTTACTTATAACTGGTATACCGTAGCAACCGGCGGTGCTTCTGTACATACGGGTGCAACCTTTACCACGCCTGCTATTACGCAAAATATAACTTACTATGTTGAGGCCTCAAACACAACAACAGGTTGTATCAATAGCGGCGGTCGTACGGCTGTTGATGTAACACCAAACGGTTTACCTGTTGCGCCAACTTTAAGCGCTATAACAACCCAGGTATGTAACGGTGGTACTGTTACTTTAAGTGTTAAAAATCCAATAGCCAGTTTACAATATAACTGGTATAAAACTGCTACAGGAGGCACATCTGTATTTACCGGAACAATATTCACTGCCACTAATTTAACAGCCAATATTTCATACTTTGTTGAAGCAGTAAGTGCGAGTAGCTGTAGCAGTGCAACCCGTACCAAAACCGATATCACTGTGTTGCCAATACCACCGGCTCCGCAGGTACAGGCAACCGGGGGCAGCTTAACTATTTGTTCAGGATCATCAATTACGCTGAACATAGTTAATCCGCAAACAGGTGTGGTTTACAGATGGTATAACGCAGCAGTTAATGGCACACTGGTATTTACCGGTACTGTGTTTAGTACACCGGCTTTAACTGCTAATACAACTTATTATGTGGAAGCCGCAAACGCGGGTAATTGTACTTCGTCTGCACGCACATCGGTACCGGTTACAGTTAATCCGATCCCGGCCAATCCGGTACTGGCTTCTAATCCGGCTGTATGTTTAGGCAGCCCGGCAACCATATCAGTAACACCAGTAACAGGCATAACTTATAAATGGTATACTACAGCAACCGGTGGTACACCTGTATTTACGGGTAACCCTTATAAAACCGGGCCAATTACTGCAACTACTGATTTTTATGTTGAAGCAGTAAATAGCACCAATTGCGGCAGCAGCAGCCGTACGTTAGCCGAGGTTACTATTAACCCTGCTCCATCTGCGCCGGTTATTGCCAACGGTGCTACCACGCCAACATGTGTGGGATCTCCAGCTACTTTATCAATTTCTAATCCTCAGGGTGCACTTACTTACAAGTGGTACACTACAGCAACCGGCGGAACACCGGCATTTACAGGCAGACAATTTATTACTCCTGTATTAACAGCAAATACAACTTACTATGCCGAGGCTGTAAACAGTGGTGGCTGCGGATCATCAAGCCGTACACCGGTTCAGGTGATCATCAATCAGCTTCCGTCAACACCTGTACCGCTAGCTCGGGGCGGTTCATCCACACCATCGGTATGTTCAGGTAGCTCGGCTGTGTTAACGGCATCAGTTACACCTGCATCAAGCGTAACCTTTAAATGGTACACCACGGCAACCGGCGGAACACCAGTATTTACCGGAATACCGTTTACTACTGCAGCGGTTACAGGTACTATAACTTATTATGTTGAAGCAGTAAGTAATGTAAGTGGTTGTACATCAGGAACACGTGCCCCTATAACAATCACTATTGATAACAGCAAGGCGCCTGACCCTACAGTTGATGCCGCAGGTTTAATCACTTGTCAAAACAGCAATACTACCATTAATATCACCAGTCCTGTTGCGGGTACCATTTACAACTGGTATACTGCATCGGCCGGAGGAAGTTCTATACACATAGGATCAAGCTTTAACACACCTGTATTAACAGGTGATGCAACTTATTATGTTGAGGCTACAAACCCTCAAAGCTGTAACTCATCAACAAGGGTACCGGTTAATGTTACCGTAACACCGCAGCCATCTGCACCAACATTTACGGTACAGTCTCCGGTACAGGTATGCCGCGGCAGTTCAACATCAATCTCTGTTGCATCGCCACAAGGAAGCCTTACCTATAACTGGTATGATTCTGCTGCAAAAAACAACCTGGTATTTACAGGGCCAACCTTCCAAACCGGACCGGTTAACGCCAACGCCACTTATTATGTAGAGGCCGTAAATGGTTCATGCGAAAGCGCATCATTAGCCAGCATACAGGTAACTGTGGTTGACGCGCCTGGAGCCCCTCTATTGGTTGAAGGTGCTTCGATAGCAGGCTGCCAGGGTGGGCAGGTACAATTGCATATCTCTAATCCGCAGGCAGGCTTTACCTATAACTGGTACAGTTCGGCAAGCGGCGGTACACCGCAGGCTTCGGGAATAAGCTTTACAACTCCGGTACTCACTACCAACACTATCTACTTTGTAGAAGCCGTGAATGTTACCGGTTGCCCATCTGCTTCGCGTACAAACGTTACCGTTAATGTAACATCAGCACCGGTAGCGCCGCAGGCAAGTGCACAGGGTACATCTATATGCCCTGGGGTAAGCACCATTATATCCGCAACAAGCGCCACACCTGGAGCAATTATTAAATGGTTTGCCGATGAAACAGGCGGTGCGGAACTGGCTACGGGAACAGACTTTAAAACACCTGTACTATCGGCCAATACCACATATTACGCCGAAGCCCAAACAGCAGGTGGTTGTGTATCAACTGTAAGAACTCCGGTAGCGGTTACTATTCTTAGTCCGCTGGCCGCTCCAATACCATCTGTAAGTGCAAGCACCACATCAAGTGTAAGCTTTGGCTGGGCTGCTGTAACAGGTGCAACAGGTTACCAGATAAGTACTGATAACGGGCAGCATTTTGTTGCACCAAGTTCAGGAGCTAATGGTTTAACTCATGTGGTAAGCAACCTGCAGCCAGGCGAGAGTGTAACCATTATTGTACGCGCCAGTGGAAACTCTGATTGCCAGCTGAGTGCTAACTCAGCAGCGGTTACCGGTACAGCCAGCAATCCATTTGGAAACGGATTATTTATACCGAATGTGTTTACGCCAAATGGCGATGGCAACAATGATCTGCTGCAGGTTTACGGTAATACCATCAAGAGTTTAACCCTATCTATATATGACCAGTGGGGCGAGCTGCAATACCAGACAACTAATAAAGCAAGCGGATGGGATGGTACATATAAAGGCACCAAGCAGCCGGTAGGGGTATATGTTTATTACGTGGAAGCTACTCTGAATGATGGTCAGGTAGTGAAGAAGAAAGGTACAGTTACGCTATTACGATAAGGCCTCCATATGTGCTGTGCCATGCCGAAGTGTATGGTACAGCATATGTTGACCGCATCACAATTAATAAATCTACACTATGAAAAAAAGAGTTATAATTATCATGGCAATACTGCTCCAGATTGGGGCAATAAGTCAACTAAAAGCGCAGATAGACCCGCATTTTTCGCAATATTATGCATATCCATTATACTTGAACCCTGCATTAACCGGCGTAATAAATGGTGATACCCGTGTAAACGCGAACTTTAAAAACCAATATGCAACCATCAACAATGCATATCAAACCGGTGCCGTATCTGTTGACTTCAGGCCGACAGAGAAACTTAGTGTAGGTTTTAATGTGCTAAACCAGGCTGCCGGCGATGTAGGTTACAATTACTTTTCGGCTTACGGATCCCTGGGCTACGCCATTGCGGTATCAAATGATGGTTATAAAAAGGTAAGTTTTGGCGTGCAGGCTGGTGTTATTAACCGCAGCTTTGATCCCTCAAAAGCGCAGTTTGGCAGCCAGTTTAATCCCAGCAGCGGTTTTGATCCAACCTTGCCAAGCAATGAAAATTTTTTAAATACAAACGCTACTGTTTTTGATGCAGGTGCCGGTGTGTTTTACTATGACGGCGATCCTTTACATAATGCCAATTTATTTGGTGGTGTAAGCTTAGCGCACCTTGCCCGGTCAAAAGACCCGTTTGCGGTTGATGGCAGCAGCAGTAAATTACCTATACGCTATACTATACATGCAGGGGTACGCATAAAAGCGTCTGAATATTTTGACGTGATTCCCCACGCCATTTATATCAGACAGCAAAAAGCCCAGGAAAAAGCGGTGGGAGCTTATTCTGAACTAAAACTACAGGAAGATAAAGGGTTAATATTTGGGGGCATGTACCGTTTTAAAGATGCCGCAATTGCCAATATTGGCTATCATGTTAACAGCCTTATTATAGGTGCCAGTTATGATTTCAATACTTCATCACTTACCAAGGCCACATCGGGCAATGGAGGTATTGAACTATCAATAAGTTATGTATTTCGTAAACATATACAGGAACCGGAAGCAATTTGCCCAAGGCTTTAAACTTTTATCAACATGAAGAAAATATTTTTTACAATACTTATACTGATCGTATTTAAAGGGGTTAATGCCCAGTATAGTAAGGACAATCCAAAAGTTTACGGCGACAAAGCATTTACCAATAAGGACTATTACGAAGCCGCCTTTTATTATAAAAGGGCTGCTGATGGATTGAGCCTTACCACCCTGCAGACTATACCTTATCATGCGGGCGAAAAAGCTAATAAAAAGCCTGCGAAGAAGGAAGACCGGGCGTATTTATGCTATCAGCTGGCAGAATCATACCGCTTGTACGAGAATTACCAGGAAGCCGAAGGCTGGTACTACAAAGTGATCACTGAAAATTACGAAGCGCAATATCCTTTAGCCCGGCTTTGGTATGGTGTGTGCCTGCGGGCCAATCAGCATTTTGATGATGCCATAAAGCAACTGGAACAGTTTAATGCAAATTATAAAGGCGAAAGTAAGTATGGCGATATAGCACGAAAGGAAATAAAGAACTGCCGGTTTGCTAAAGAGCAATATCTGTATCCATTGTTAATTGATGTAGCAAAACTAAAGGATCCTTATGCATCTGATGGGTCAGACTATGCACTGATCCAGCATGATGGAAATAGCTATTTTACTTCATCGAGGTTTGTTAAAAATGATAAGAAACACTTGAACAGGATATACGCACTGACCAAGGATAAACCGGGCGCGGCTACTGTTATAGATCTTAAAGGCAGCGAGGGCAAAAATGAACTGGAATACGGAACCCCATCATTAAATGAAACGGGTAAAAGGATGTATTTTACCCGTTGGTATAAACAGGGAAGTAAAACGGTACATGCCATTTATTACAGCGATTTGAATGATAAAGAATGGTCGGCACCCAAAAAAATGAATGGTAATGTGAATGCCGATGGTTTTAACTCCATACAGCCATTTGTAACGGCCGATGGTTTACGCCTGTTTTTTGCCTCAAATAAACCAGGCGGACAAGGTGGCGATGATATTTGGGTAAGTTATCTTGATTTTAATGGCGACGCTGTTAATTCAACCAATTTAGGAAGTACCATTAATACCTCATTTGATGAGGAGGCTCCATATTATGATCAGCCAAACAAAAAACTGATATATAGTTCAAAAGGATTTATTGGTTTGGGTGGATTTGACTTTTTTGAAAGCTTTAGCAAGTTAGATAAATGGAGCGAGCCAAAAAATATGGGTTATCCTATGAACTCGGCAAAGGATGATCTTTACTATTTGCCCAACCATGATAATGCTAATAAATTTTATGTAAGCTCTGACCGTGAATCAGACTGTTGCCTGGGCTTGTTCGAGGTAGTTGATAAAAGGCATATCCTGTCGGGCCTTGTAATTGATTGCGACACGCATAAACCGCTGGAAGGCGCCAAAGTAAGCTTTATTGATACGCTTACAAAAGATACCATAAAACAAATGGTGGTTAATAAAACAGGACGTTATGCTTTTGATGTGACAACCAAACGCCCGTATAGCCTTAGACTTGAAAGAGGCTGTTATTTTGCAAAAAATGTTCCGGTAACTGCTTCGGGCACCATGCGCAACGATACTTTATATAACCCTGACATCTGTTTGCAGGCCTATACCCCTGATAAGCCAATTGTTATTAAAAACATATTGTATGATTTTAATAAGGCTACGCTGAGACCGGCATCAAAGCTTGTTTTAGATACGTTGATCATTGTACTAAAAGATAATCCTACAATAAAAGTTGAATTAGGCGCGCACACAGATTCAATAGGTTCAGATAAGTATAACGATAAACTGTCGCAAGCGAGGGCTCAATCATGCGTTGATTATATCATACTAAAGGGCATCGACAAAAGCCGTATATACGCTAAAGGCTATGGAAAAAGAAAGCCGGTAGCGCCAAATTCGCTCCCTAATGGAAAAGACAACCCAGCGGGGCGTCAACTAAACAGGCGTACGGAGTTTAAAGTATTAAAGGATGAGGTAACACCTTGTAAATAAAAATTGCAATACATACGATATGAATTCCGTGACAAGCAATCTGCATGGGCTGCCAAGCAGGTACCTATCAGTTATATTATTATTAGCTACCGGTATGTGTACCTATGGGCTTATGAACTTAAGTAGTGTGGCATTTAGGGTACCAAACTACAGGCCCGACATTGAACAATCAGACAAACTGGTTATTGGCTTATTTAATGTCATTATTGGTATAGTCGCTATTTGTACGGTAGTATTAATTACTAAATGATTAGTTGAATTATAGAATATTAATAGTGTAAAGGATTTTAAAATAAGGTTATGATGAAGCAGGATACATTATCAGTAAGCAGACCGTTACTCAAGACCAAAGGTTTTTCAACATTGCATTTACAAATATTTGAATATATACTGATTGGTAAAACCAACCGGGAAATAAACAGGATGCTTGGATATACTGAGCGGTCGCACGCGGTGGTTGACCATTCGCGCAAAGTGATGAATAAGTTGCTGGCAATGGAAGATCTTCATAGAGCAGATTTTACGGAAAGGGTCATATATCCGCGTAAATTTCAGTTTTGGTGGAAAAAAATACTAAATAAACATAAAACCGAACTACAATTAATGGCCATAGCGCCTAAGTTTTATAAATAGCGTATTACGCCATAAAGTGTAGTTAGCTGATTTGGATTTATAGAAAAGCAATGAGTACATGATGGATGGGTGTTAAAACAACAATAATCAAGTAGTCTCTAATTACTTATATATACCTGTAAAAATATATTTTTCATAAAAGGAGCGAAAAATTAACAAAATGACCAGCGGTTTACGATAACACTTTGATTTTTAACAGGGTATTATATTGATAATTCATATTTATTTTATATCCGTTGTTGTATTATTTATACAGTAGGGATAGTGCCACCATCTATAACATACTCAGTACCACTCAGGTACGCGGCCCGGTCTGATGCCAGGAAAGCCACCAGCTCGGCCACTTCTTCGGGCATTGCAGGGCGCCCCATGGGGATTCCACCAAAAGAATCCATTAAACGTTTTAAGGCGGTTTCATAATTAGTGCCCGCGCTTTCGGCCATGTTTTTAATAAAGGTTTCGGCCGCTTCGGTTTGTATAAAACCAGGCGAAACGGTTAACACGCGCACCCCTTTTTGTGAAACCTCATTTGATAGCCCTTTACTGTAATTGGTTAAAGCAGCTTTGGCAGCCGCATAAGGCAGCGTTGAATCGTAAAGCGGCAGCGACCGCTGAATAGAAGATATATGGATAATTACACCTGAACCCTGGGCTATCATGGCGGGTAATAATCCCCTGTCTAACCGTACGGCTGCAAATAAGTTGGTATTAATGGCTGTATCCCAGTCGTCGTCAGTAAGAACGCTGAAGCCGCCATTGGGTGCGGTGGAGCCACCTGCATTATTGATCAGGATATCCACACCGCCAAAGCTTTTTAATAGCTCATGAATAACCTTATCGGCTCCCCCGCGGGTACTGATATCAGCCTGTATGAACCGGATTGTTGCGTGCTGATCTGCAGGGATGCTACGGGCTGTTGTAATAACCGTCGCCCCCGCTTTTGCCAGCCGCTCGGCAATGGCTTTGCCGGTGCCTTTGGTGCCACCTGTAACCAGCACCCGCTTATCTGAAAACTCCTGATCGTTTATTTCAATATTGTTTTTCATAGTCGTATTTGTTTTATGCTGAATTGCAATCACAAAATTCGTTCAGGTTAATTGGCCCCACAATAAGGGAATAAGGATTCAGATAGGGATAAATTTATCCCTATGGTCCATTTAAACGGAATGCCCTACCTTTGTTTTATGTACGAAAAAAAGATCCCGATTGATCAGTATTGCGGCCTCGACCTGATAAGGGAAGTGCTATATGGCAAATGGAAGATTCACCTGATATATTACATATCAAAAGGTAAAAAGCGGCCAAGCGAATTGCATCGCGAAATACCGGAGGCAACGCGCCGGGTATTGAATATGCAGCTGCATCAACTGGAGGAGCACGAGATCGTTACTAAAAAAATTTACCCTCAACTGCCGCCCAAAGTTGAGTATAGCCTTACCGCATTTGGCGAAAGCCTGTTGCCGGTAATAGCGCTCATGGGCGAATGGGGTGATACCAACCGCGATCAACTGCAAAAAATGATCAGCAAAACCCATCCGGAACTGATACAAACAGAGGCTAAAGTAAGATCAATCAGCAGATGAGCAGTTTATTAAAGGATATTTATTCTGTTGGGTTTTACGACAAGTTTGCTACTGTGCTTTTGGAAGTTATCCCAACATTTAGCAAGCAACGTTTTATGACGCTTACCTTTACCGATGAGTTTGAAAACATGGCATTAAAGGCGCGGATGCGACATAACGCCACCGTGCTGCATGAGTTTATGCCTGCGGATTTCCCAGCTGCCGTAACTGTTATGGAGAAACTCATCACCCGCCTGCGCAAACAGCAGTTTGGTGAAGATAGCCTGGCCATGATGTTTTTACCTGACTATATAGAGGTGTACGGTCTGGATCATTTTGAGCATTCGGTTAAAGCGCTGGAGTTTGTTACCCAGTTTGTAAGTTGCGAATTCGCGGTAAGGCCATTTTTGTTGAAGTATGGTGATAAGATGATAACGCAGATGCAGGCATGGGCATTACACGAAAATTATAAGGTAAGGCGTTTTGCAAGCGAGGGGAGCCGGCCACGACTACCCTGGGCCATGGCCATACCCGCACTTAAAAAAGATCCTTCGCCTGTATTGGTTATTTTAGAGAGACTGAAAAATGATCCGTCTGAATGGGTAAGAAGGAGCGTGGCCAATAATCTGAACGATATTTCAAAAGATCATCCGGCAGTAATGATGACCATTGCCCGCAGTTGGCAGGGCATAAGTAAAGAAACAGATGCTATTATTAAACACGGTTGCCGCACCCTGTTAAAAAAAGGTCATGCCGAAGTATTGGATCATTATGGTTTAGAGAGTAAAAACGTAACCATGAACGGTTTTGAGGTTTTAACACCCAATGTTAAAATAGGGGATGGCCTGGAGTTTGCTTTTTCGGTGAGCAATGATCATTCGGCAGCACAAACAGTTAGGCTGGAGTATGGCGTTTATTATAACAAAGCCAACGGGCAGCTGGCAAAAAAAGTGTTTAAAATAAGCGAAAGGATTTACCAACCAGGCGAAAAGGCGGATATCAACAGGAAACAATCATTTAAACTGATCACCACCCGTAAATTTTATAGCGGCAAACATCAGCTTTCGATAATCATTAATGGAGAGGAAAAGGAAGTAAAAACCTTTAATATATTTGACTGATATTTTTTGTTGGTGTAGAGTTTATAGTTATGATCAATCCGCTTATTGATTTTTTGAGGCTTTTGAGGTATATCTCAGCAGAGGATGAAGCAATAATTGCCACTTATTTTGAGCACAGGTTTTTTAAAGAAGGCGATTTTTTGTTTAGCGGCCACCGGGTTTGCACCGAGCTATTTTTTGTATGCAAAGGTGTGCTGCGTATTGTAACCAACAACGACAAAGGCATTGATATTACGCACTTTTTTTACAAAGAAAACCAGATATGTACCATACTGCAAAGCTTTAATGACGCAACGCCAACCGATCCGGGTATACAAGCTGCCTGCGATGCCGAGGTATTGGTGATCACTAAAAGTAAACTGTTAGCGTTATATGAGCGGTTGCCTTACATGAAGGAGATCATTGATAAAATAAATCAGCAGCACCTGATTGAAAAGGTGCGGGTAAGGAATAGCTACCTGGGCGAGGATGCCGAAAATCAATATAAGCTGTTTATTATGCAGCAACCTGATATTGCCCTGCGCGTGCCTTTGAAAGATATAGCCAGCTACCTGGGCATAACCCCTCAATCCCTTAGCCGCATCCGTAAAAATATTAGCCGGGATTATTAATCTATCGCCCTGAACATGATATAGGCATCCACATAACCCAGTTGCTGGTGATTAAATCCATTAGGGATAGTGCCGATGATGCTGAACCCCAATTTTTCCCAAAGCTTTACCGCGGTTGTATTGGTACTTACCACAAAGTTAAATTGTATGCCTTTGTAACCCATTTCTTTAGCTATAAGTAAAGAGTGTTCACACAATTGCTTTCCTAATCCCCTGCCCCGGGTTTCGGGATGTACCATGTAACCACAGTTAGCAATATGGGCACCTAAGCCAACCTGGTTAGGTTTAATAAAATAGGTGCCCAGTATTTTATGATCTTCTTCGGCAACGTAAACGTTCATGGTTGGTGCAAACCAAAGTTTGGACAGGTCTTCTTGAGGTGTATGGGGATCAAAAGCATAGGTATCGCCTGATTTTATAACTTTTTCAAAAATTTCCCAAACGCCGTCAAGGTCGTTTGTTGTAGCTGCTCTGATGATCATGTATTATAATATGCTGTTTTTAATATAGCTGGCAAATATACCTATCCATATTTAAACCAGTACGGTACCTCCATCAACTATAATATTCTGGCCGGTTCCAAACTGTTGTTTCATGAGGTATAAAAATGTTTCTGCAACATCCTCAGCCTCGCCTACACGTTTAACCAATAAAGAGTCGCTGATGGATTTGTATAAACCATCGCGATCGGCTTCAGACATACTGTTCCACAGGTTGGTTTTGATCACGCCTGGTACTACACTATTTACTCTTATTGGAGCCAATTCAACGGCCATTGCTCTTACAAAGCCCTCCATAGCACCACAAATACTTGATGCCACAGACCAGCCTGCTCCGGGGCGGGCGCTTGCTGTGCCGCTGGTTAAAGAAATGGAGCCTCCCTGGTTTATGTGCGGTGCGCCATATTTAACGGCAGCAAAGGCACTCCAATAACGGAGGTTAAAAAAGGTACGTGCCGTTTCTATATCTGTATCAGCAATGGTTTTCAGGTTTAAGTTTTCACCGGCGGTATATAACAAGTGGTCGAATGAACCGATCTGATCAAAGAAATTTTTGATGTTTTTTTCTTCGCTCAAATCTACCGCGTAACCTTCGCTGCCTTGTGGCAATTCTTTCAGGGCATTGTCAATACGTTGTTGATTGCTTGATACGATAACAATTTTTGCGCCCTCGGCTGCCGCTGCTTTCGCGGTAGCCAGGCCAAGGCCCGAACTGGCACCCAATAATATTACTCTTTTACCTGCTAATGATCTGTTATTACTTTGATTGTTCATGATATATTTTTCTTTTGATGACAAAGTTCTGGACATTGGGCCCGCATCCACTTACCAAATGGTAAAAACGAATTTTGATGAATTATTTTTTTGGCAGGAAAAAGTGAAAAAACAGCGATTTTTTTGTTGTATAACCGGGAAAAATATTTTACATTATAAATATACCATCCGGTATTTTTATAATTACTTTTGCCCCAAATTTATTTAACAGTTTTAAGCTATGTTAAAAAGAGTAGTGGTAACAGGCCTGGGCGCGCTAACGCCACTGGGCAATAAAGTGAAGGATTTTTGGGAAAATGTAGTAGCAGGCAAAAGCGGCGCTGCAAGAATAACCCATTTTGATCCCTCTTTATTCAGGACACAGTTTGCCTGTGAGCTAAAAGACTTTAATGCTGCTGATTTTCTTGACAGGGCAGATCTGAAACGGACCGATCCTTTTACCCAATACGCGCTCGTAGCATCTGATGAGGCGATCAAAGATTCGGGGTTTGAATTTAATACCATGGATCCATTTGATGTGGGTGTAATATGGGGTTCGGGCCAGGGCGGTATGGAAACTTTTGAAGAGCAGGTAACCGGTTATGTACAGGGCGATGGGCATCCGCGGTTCAGTCCGTTTTTTGTGCCAAAACTCATTACCAATATGGCTTCGGGGATGATCTCTATCCGTAATGGTTATATGGGCATCAACTATACAACTGTTTCGGCATGTGCCACATCAAACACAGCTATTATGGATGCTTTTAATTATATCCGTTTGGGCAAAGCAAAAATTATTATCACCGGCGGTTCAGAAGCGCCTATAACGCCGGCTTCCTTCGGCGGGTTTAGTTCTATGAAAGCCATGTCGGCCCGTAACGATGATCCGCAGGGAGCTTCGCGTCCTTTTGATGTGAACAGGGATGGTTTTGTGATGGGCGAGGGCGCAGGCGCTTTGGTATTGGAAGAATATGAACATGCTGTAAAAAGGGGAGCCTTTATTTATGGCGAAGTGAGGGGCGCGGCCATGACAGCCGATGCCTACCACATGACTTCTACCCATCCCGAAGGTTTGGGTGCGGCAAAAGGCATGCAACTGGCCTTGCAGGAAGCCGGCGCTGCTATTACCGATGTTGATTATTTAAACATGCATGCCACATCCACCCATGTTGGTGATCTTTCTGAACTGAAGGCTATATTAGCATTAACTAAAGGAGAAAAAAACAAGATCCAGATTGGCGCTACTAAATCAATGACCGGGCATTTACTGGGTGCAGCGGGAGCTATTGAAGCTATTATCAGTTTGCTTGCCATGCGTGACAGTATTATTCCACCTACTATCAATACTACCACTTTAGACCCAGCCGTACCCCATAGCCTGAACATTGTTTTAAATGAGGCCATTGATTACCAGGTTAATTTAACCATGAGTAACACCTTTGGCTTTGGCGGGCATAACGGTATTGTGGTTTTTGGGAAGGTGTAAATTATCTTGTGTCACCCATAACTTAAGACTTACGAAGTTTTTAAAACTTCGCAAGTCTGTTCTTAAAATAAATCCCTATTTACTTATCTGCTTAATCACGGCAATAATATCTTCATCGCCATGTTCAGCTTCAGCTTCCTGGAAGGTTTGGTAAGCTGCTTGTGCCAGCGGGGAGTTTAATCCTTCGGCTTTGGCCAGGCGTAAATCTTTGGCAATATGTTTTAAGGCAAATGCGGCCTGATAATTATCATTCAAAATAGCATCTCCTTTTATTTTTGCAAAAACGTTGCTCATGGCACCATTATTAATAATGGTGAGCATATCTTCGGTTTTAATATTATTTTGCTGTGCAAACAGTACTGTTTCGGCCAAGCCTTGCGCATGAAAACCCAATAGGGTATTAATAGCCAGCTTCGCGCTGTTACCCGCACCTGTATCGCCTACAAGTAAGGCCAGCTTGCCCAGTACTTCAAACAGGGGCTTTACCTGCTCAAAGGTTTCCGGTAAGCCACCAACCATGATCACCAGCTGGCCATCCTGGGCTTGTTTCACACTGCCTGATACTGGAGCGTCTAAATAATCGTTACCCTGTTCCCTGCATAAAGCAGCCATTTGTTTGCTGATGCTTGGCGATACGGTACTCATGTTAATAATGATCTTGCCGGAAGTTTTTGCACTGAGCAACCCGGTATCACCATTAAAGATTTCGCGAATGGCTTCATCATTGGAAACCATGATGAAAACAATATCAGTTTGCTGTATCAATTCATTTGGCGAGGATGCTATAGCAGCTCCCGTCGCTTTTAACGATGCTTCCTTTTCTTTATTCCGATTATAAACAGTTACAGGGTATCCTGCTTTTATTAATTGTTGCGACATCGGGATACCCATGTTGCCAAGACCTATCCATCCTATCTTTTTTGTATTCATAGTTGATGTGTTATTTAATTTTTGTGTTGTGCAAAGTTTCACAAACAGTTTGGCAGTATGCTTAACAAATGGTAAAATCTTCTTTACCATTTGTCATTTTCTTGCAGTCTATATAGGTATAAACAAAAATAGCGGTGAGTTGATACTCACCGCTATTTTTGTTTATTAAATGTATGGACGGGATCTTACAAACCAAAAGCTTGTTTTACCTTATCAACATAATCCAGTTTTTCCCAGGTAAACAATTCAACTTCGCGTTTAAGCTCGCTGCCATCATGGGCAATAAATGATTTTGTTACCACTTCACTTGGCTTACCAAAATGGCCGTATGCCGCGGTTTCGCTGTAAATAGGGTTGCGCAGTTTAAAACGGKTTTCAATAGCGTATGGGGTCATGTTAAAGATTTCTTCTACCTTTTTAGCTATCTCGCCATCGTGTAAATTAACTTTAGCAGAATTATAAGTGTTTACATAAATACCCATAGGTTGTGCCACGCCAATAGCGTATGACACCTGTACCAAAACCTCATCGCAAACGCCGGCAGCAACCAGGTTTTTAGCAATGTGACGGGTAGCATATGCAGCAGAACGGTCAACCTTCGAAGGATCTTTACCAGAGAAAGCGCCACCGCCGTGAGCACCTTTACCACCATAAGTATCCACAATTATTTTGCGGCCGGTTAAGCCGGTATCGCCATGTGGCCCACCTATAACAAATTTGCCGGTTGGGTTAATATGATATTTGATCTGATCGTTAAAAAAGTGGGCGTATTTTGGATATTTTGCCTTAACACGGGGTACCAGAATGCTGATAATATCCGAGCTGATTTTGGCCAACATGGCTTCTTCTTCATCAAAATCATCGTGCTGAGTAGATATTACGATGGCATCAATGCGTTGCGGCTGGTTATCATCGCTGTACTCCAGTGTTACCTGCGATTTTGCATCTGGCCTCAGGTATTTGATCTCGCTGTTTTCGCGACGAATGGCAGCAAGCTCTATCAATAAAGCATGAGCAATATCCAATGCCAGCGGCATATAGTTTTCTGTTTCGGCGGTAGCATAGCCAAACATCATCCCCTGGTCTCCAGCGCCCTGTTCTTCAGGGGCTTTACGTTCAACACCCTGGTTAATATCAGGTGATTGCTCGTGAATAGCTGATAGCACACTGCATGAGCTGCCGTCAAACATATACTCGCCTTTGGTATAACCAATTTTGTTGATCACCTCGCGGGCGATTTTTTGTACGTCTAAATAGGCTTTTGACTTTACCTCGCCGGCTAAAAACACCTGCCCGGTTGTTACCAGGGTTTCGCAGGCAACTTTTGAATTAGGGTCAAATGCTAAAAAATGATCAATAAGCGCGTCTGATATCTGGTCAGCAACTTTATCCGGATGTCCTTCTGATACGGATTCTGAGGTAAATAAATATGGCATATAATTTTTTTTATATTTTATTTAACTAATGTAAAAAAAGAAGTGGGTTTGAAACGGATCGTAGTAAAAAGAAGCATTGGTTTTAGCACTTTTTTACGTGGTTGCAATCCAGCCTGGTAAATTCAAGGCAATTAAATCAGTCCACTTTCGGCTGGCAAAAATAAAACAAATTTCACAAAGCCGAAAATAGATTTACTTTTGATGGCTGAAATAATACATATAATTGAAACGTAAAGCGTTATTTATAATAAACCCTATATCGGGCGGCAAGAAAAAGGACGGTGTACCTGAGCTGATAGATCAAAACCTTGATAAAGGTGTATTTGATTCCACGATTGTTTTTAGCGATGGCATATCGCATGCACGTATCATTGCATCGGAGGCAGTGAATAAGTATGATGTAGTGATAGCTGTAGGCGGCGATGGTACTGTAAATGAAATAGCATCGGCCATTGTGGGGAGCAATACAGCCTTGGGCGTGGTTCCTTATGGATCAGGCAATGGGTTGGCGCGGTTTTTAGGCATTCCCATGAACCCGCAACACGCCATAAAAACATTGAGTACCGGCCGGGTTGAAAATATTGATTCGGCCACGGTGAACGGACAGCCATTTTTTAATATGGCGGGTATGGGTTTTGATGCCCACATCAGCGAGGTTTTTTCACATGGCAAAAAGCGTGGCTTTGTATCCTATATAAAATCATCAATGCAGGAAATAGCAACCTATAATGAGCAGGAATACCATATTGAAGTTGATGGAAAGGTTTATAACCGTAAGGCCTTTATGTTAAGTATTGCCAATTCATCGCAATATGGCAACAATGCGCATATATCACCGCGGGCATCGGTGCAGGATGGCTTACTTGATGTTTGTGTGATCAGGAAGTTCCCGTTATGGCGCTTTCCTGAAATGGGTATCAGGATGTTAACCAAAACAGCCGAAGGCACCAGCTATGTTGAAATTATACGCGGCAAGCAAATTAATGTAACCCGTCAAATGGATGGGCCTATACATCTTGATGGTGAGCCCCAGATAATGGGTACAGCTATACATATTAATATAGTACCAAATTCGTTAAAGGTTATTGTGGGCCAATCCTATAAAAACTGATATTATGGCTAAGAAGAATTTTACAGGCGTAGTTTATTCAACTGATCCCGATTTTAAATACCAGGAAAATGCGGGTCAAGCCTCGCAAACACTGCCTCCGCAGCAGCAAAACTTTAAAATTTATTTAGATCGCAAAGGCGGGGGCAAACTGGTTACGCGTATTACCGGTTTTATAGGTACAGATGCAGATCTGGAACTTATTGGCAAAAAGCTTAAAACAAAATGTGGTGTTGGCGGCTCGGTAAAAGACGGCGAAATATTGATACAGGGCGATTTTAGGGATAAAATTTTAATTCTGCTGCAAACAGACGGTTATAAGGCAAAAAAGGCGGGCGGATAATATTTAGTGTTACCCAGGCGTTTAAAGCCACATTAAGTGGCGGCTAAGCGTACAATGTACACTAAAACAAAAATCATGTACTACTGTTGTATAGCACCGCAGGGATTATAAACACTGTATAAAACGTTATTGTAACAGATTAATAACATAATTTTTATTGGGGATTGCTTGATAATCTAAAAAAAAATGGTTTTCATTGCAAATAATTGTCGTGGAAACACACAATATTTATGCTTTGTAACGTTATTTATGACCAATTGGTTACAAAATGTAATTTGGTATTAAAAAATTGTAAAGAATAACATAAAAGATTTTTTTATTTCATTAAAATTCTATTTTTGTTATTCGCTAATTAAAAGCACATTTAACAAACTTATAATATAAACAAAAACTAAAACTAAAATTTAAAAGTAATGGCAAACGCACCAACAAAACCAACTACTCCTATTAACAAAGAAAGCTCAAGTGCATCGGGCATGTTTGCTTCTTTAACTATTCCAATCTGTCTGATTGTAGCAATCTTAATTTATATTTTCATTCTTGGCGATCCAAGCCACTTTAAAGGTGGTGACGTAGTAAACGGTTATCCTGCAGATATTTTCGGAACAGTTCATAAAGGTGGAGTGATTGTACCTTTGATCATGTCGTTTTTATTAATGGTTATCGTTTTCTCTATCGAGCGTTTTGTAGTAATTGGTAAAGCATCAGGTACAGGCAGCGTTGACGCATTTGTTAGAAAGATCCAATCTCAGCTTAATGCAGGTAATATTGCTGGAGCATCTGCAGAGTGCGATAAACAAAAAGGCTCAGTTGCAAACGTTATTAAATCAGCTTTGAAAAAATACGGCGAAATGGAAGCTGAACCAAATTTAGATGTTGACCAAAAAACTTTGGCTATCCAAAAAGATATTGAAGAAGCAACTGCATTGGAAATGCCAATGTTAGAGCAAAACTTAACTATCATCGCTACATTAGTATCCATCGGTACATTAACCGGTCTGTTAGGTACGGTTGTGGGTATGATTGGTGCGTTCTCTTCATTAGCAACTGCTGGTGTGCCTAACCAGGTTGAGCTTTCTTCACACATTTCTGAAGCTTTGATTAACACAGCATTAGGTATTAGTACTTCAGCAATTTCAATTATCATGTACAATGTGTTTACATCAAAAATTGATAAGCTGACTTACGCTATTGACGAAACTGGATTTAGCATTGTGCAAACATTTGCTGCATCACATAAAAATGCCAACAGATAAATATATAAGTGCTTAGTTTTTCGTCCCTGTATACACAAGGAGAACAGGGCATGGATAGTTAATAATAACACTATATATATTAAAAAATTTAAATATGTCAAGGATAAAAGTCCCAAGAAAGAGTACAGCGATTGACATGACCGCCATGTGCGACGTGGCTTTCCTTTTGCTTACTTTCTTTATATTAACTGCAAAAGTAAAAACCGAAGATCCGGTTCCTATCGATGTACCAAAGTCTTCGATACAGCAACCAGTGCCCGAGTCTGATTTTGCTACAATATCTGTAGGTTCTCAGAAGGCATTTTTTGGAGTTGAGGGAACAGATATACGTAAGCAAACCTTAACTCAAATGGGCGAAATTTATAAAACTACATTTACGCGCGAGGAATTGAATAGGTTTTCAACCATTACAGCATTTGGTGTTCCGTTTAGCCAGATAAAGCAGTTTATCGCTTTATCCTCTGAGCAGCAAAAAAAGCTTAACCAGCCCGGTATCCCAAGAGATTCTGTAAGCAATGAGTTATCTAACTGGATCCGGGAGGCTCGTAAAGCTACTGTAGCATTGCATAATACCCAGTTGCGAATAGCCATAAAAGGCGACAGTAAAGAAGAATACCCGGTTATTAAGGATGTTATTGGTATTTTGCAAAAGCAAAAAGTCAACAAGTTTAGTTTAATAACAGATCTTGGCGGCGGCGGTGGCGCTGCTCCTAAAAAATAAAGAATCATGGCAGAATTAGACACCTCCGGGGGAGGCAAAAAAAAGGGCGGGAAGGTACGGAGTAAAAAAGCTTCGACCCGTGTAGATTTAACCGCAATGGTTGATTTAGCTTTCTTATTGATCACATTCTTTATCATGACAACAACACTGGCTAAGTCAAAAGCTATGGACCTTGTAATGCCTGATAAGGATGATAAAACAAAGGACCAGTTAGCAGTTAAAGCTTCGTCATCACTAACGTTACTGTTGGGCAGCGATGATAAACTGGAGTGGTATCTTGGTGAGGCTGGTAAATCAGCCCCTACTATTGATAACTACGGAAAAGATGGTTTGCGTAAAACACTTGTTGAAAAAGGCAAGGATATTATGACATCTACCGGTAAACCCATGATAGTTTTGATAAAGCCAAGTATTAAGTCAACGTATAAAAACGTAGTTGCAGCACTTGATGAAATGAATATCACCATGGTACAAAGCTACGCTATAGTTGATATCACGCCAGCGGAAATTGCTTTATTACAGAAAGACGGTTTGTACAACGATAAGAAATAATATTTTTCGCAAAATAGCGTTATTAATCACCATTAAATCCTAAAAGATGTTCGGATCGAAATTAGACATATTAAAACAGGAATGGATCGACGTTGTTTTTAGTAGCCGGAACAAAGCCTATGGGGCTTATGAACTAAGAAGAGATAACTCAAAAAATACAGTAAAGGCACTTGTTATAGCCATTGTACTATTTGTGTTTATTATCTCTTTGCCTACTATCATCAACAAGATAAAGGGACTTATCCCTAAGCCAGACCAAAAAGTGAAGATAACAGACGTAGTGCTGTTACCTCCGCCACCGGTGGATCAAACTAAAAAACCACCACCACCGCCACCTGAACCACCAAAACCAAAGGTTGACCAGGTACGTTTCCCTCCTCCGGTTGTAAAACCAGATAATGAGGTTAAGGAAAAAGAACCACCAACCGTAAAGGAACTGCAGGTTGCTGACCCTGGGCAAAAAGACCAGAAAGGTGATCCGAATGCCGACATCAGAATTGATGAGCCAGTAGGTAACTCAGATATTAAACAAGTAGTTGAGGCTGATCCTAACCAGATCTTTACCTCGGTTGAGCAGGTTCCGGAGTTTCCGGGAGGTTTGGATAAGTTTGGTGCTTACTTAGGTAAAGCTATCAGATATCCGGCTGTTGCACGTGAAAACGGAACACAAGGACGTGTAATTGTTACCTTCGTTGTGGAAAGAGACGGCTCTTTAACTGATATCAAAGTTACAAGAGGTATCGGTAGCGGTTGCGATGAAGAAGCAGTACGTGTATTGAAAAATTCACCAAAATGGAAACCTGGTATACAAAACGGTCGCCCGGTTCGTGTACAATACAGCGTTCCAATTAGCTTTACATTAGCAAGCGATAATTAGGATAATGCCATTTAATTTTAATAAAGAACAAAAATCGCCCAAAAAGCGGTTTTTGTTTATTTTAGGCACTGTCACCTTTGTTTGTTTTGTCGTTTTGGGCATTATGATCGCATTTTGGGAGCAGTTGCCTATACAGTTACCAAAATACCAGCGATATCTATTTGGAGCATTTGTTATTGCTTACTCCATTCTGCGGTTTTCCAGATTGTTCAAGAAAGATCAGTATGAAGATTAATTTAAATAGTAAATTCTTATTTATTTCGTTGCTTTTACTTGTTGGCTTGCAAGCCTGCAAGCAAAAAGCCACAAAATTTTCTACGGATAATAATTTTAAATCGGGTACCGCCACTTTTGTAGCTGATGATTCGTTTTCACCGATAATTAGCCAGGAACTTTATATTTATAAAAGCTTAAACCCTGCGGCTAATCCAACTATTCTGTACAAAACAGAGGCTGAGGTTGTAAATATGCTCATTAATGATAGTGTACGCGTAGCCATACTTTCCCGGGAGTTGGATACAGCAGAACATTCTGCCCTAACCAAAAGGCAGTTAGTTGTTGAATCTGTACGGTTTGCAACCGATGCTGTAGCGCTTATAGTGAACACTGCTTCAAATGATACACTAATTACTGTTAATGAGTTAAAAAAACTACTTAACGGTCAGGGAAACTTGAGTAGAACTATCGTTTTTGACAATCCTAATTCAAGTTTGGTAAGATATTTGAAGGACTTTGCTGGAAGCAAAGGATTTACACAAAAAAATATTTATGCCCTTAAGTCAAATAAAGAAGTTATTAAATATGTAAGTGAGCATCCGGATGCATTGGGGATAACCGGTTTTAGCTGGTTAAATGATCCGGATAAAGATTATGCTGATTATGTGGATAAAGTTAAAGTTGTTGGTGTTAAAGATGAAGCTAACAAGGAATATCCTAATACATATTTTAAACCTTCGCAGGAATCACTTGTCTTAAAACAGTATCCGCTGAGCCGGGGATTGTTTATGATTAATTGTTCAAGCAAGGTAGGGTTGGCAACAGGCTTTGCTACGTTTTTAGCCAGCTCAACAGGACAACGTATAATTTTAAAATCGGGCCTGTTACCCGATTCAATACCCACGAGGGAGATTAGTTTAAAAAATAAATTTGATTAAAACATGAAAATGATCAGTAAAATAGCCACGGCATCATTAGGACTGGTATTAGTAGGTTCATCAGTTTTCGCGCAGAGTCTCGCTGACGCCAAAAAAGCTATTGACGCGGAACAGTATCAGAAAGCCAAATCGATGCTTAAAAACCTTACGGCTACACAAGCAGACAAGGACGAGAATTTCTTTTATTTGGGATGGGTGTATATTAAACAAGACTATACCGATTCTGCAAAAACTGCCTTTAATAAGGGTATAGCTGTAAATGCAAAATCTGCATTAAACTATGCAGGTTTAGGAGCAGTTGCCCGTTTAGATAAAGATAACGCCGGCGCAACAAACAATTTTAACCAGGCCACTACACTGGCTGGTAAAAATTCCAAACCTTATGTATATGTAGGGCAGGCTTATTTATTACCAATAACAGCTGACGGGAAAGTTTCTCCGGCAGATGCTAACGCAGCCATAAGCGTTTTAACCAAAGGTAAAACAGTAAATCCTAAAGATGCTGACTTACTTATTGCATTAGGTAATGCTTACCGTTCGCAATTAAAGAGTAATGAGGCTTACCAAAACTACTCTGATGCAACAGCAGCCGACCCTAAAAATCCGGGTGCTAAAGTTGCTACAGGTGTATTGTGGAGATTTGCTAACAACTTTGAAGATTCTGAAAAACAATTTCAGGACGCTTTAGCAATTGATCCTAATTACGGACCAGCTTATCGTGAATGGGCCGAAACAGACCTGCGTTGGTCAATGAACGATCCTAAAATGGCTTCTGCTAAAATAAAGGCAGCATTAGATGAGTATAAAAAATACTTGAGCCTAACAGATCTGTCAATTGAGTCAAGAATGCGTTATTGCGACTTCCTGATCCTTGCCGGTGATTATAAAACCCTGCAGCAGGAAGCAACCGCGTTATCACAATCAGCAGGTAATAACGCCCGTGTATATCGTTATTTAGCTTATTCGGCTTATGAAAATAAGGATTATCCTGCAGGTTTAACAGCCATGAACACCTGGTTCCAAAAAGCAGATCCAAAACGTATTATTCCTCGTGATTATCTGTACATGGGCCGTTTACAAGTTAAATCAGGTCAGGATTCTGCAGGTATCAATACTTTAAGGAAAGCCTTAACGCTTGATACTACACAGGCTGATGTTTATGGTGAAATTGCTTCAAGCTTATATGCTCAAAAGAAATATGCCGAAGCTGGTGATGCTTATAAAGTATACATATCTAAATCGCATACCGCAACATTAAATGATTATTTAAAAGAAGGTGTAAGTTATTACAACGCTTTTAAATTGCAATACTATAGTACTGCTAACCCAAAACCAGTAGCTGATACTACTTTATTGGTAAAAGCAGATTCAGCATTTAGCTACATACAGCATAAGGCATCAGCGCCACTTGCTGCGGTAGCGCTTTATCAGGCCAGGGCTAATGATTTAAAAGAGCCAAGCAGGAATACTACCAATGGATATGCTAAACCATACTATGAACAGTATATCACGTTGTTAATTGCAAAACAGCCAGTTGCTGATGCAGATAAACCTTACCTTGCTGAAGCTTATGTTTACTTAGCAACTTACTATGAGTTCAAGGAAAAGGATGACGCTAAGGCCGCTGAAAACTACACTAAAGCACGTGAAGCCGACCCAACCAATAAACAGGTGTTAGCTTACTTTGCCCGTAAAGGTGGTGCAGGTAAAAGCAAATAATAAAAATTATTAAACAGATTAAGGCCTCTTGAAAAAGAGGCCTTTTTTATTATAGTTGCATTAGTATATTTGCATCATGGAATTACAAAGTTTACCGGTTAATTATTTGCCCATCATATTTCAAATGCTGGTGGCTATAGGGTTTGTGGTAACCACTATGTTTGTAACGCATAAAATTGGTCCTAAGCGTGTTACCCTTGATAAATTGACTCCTTTTGAGTCAGGTATTGAGGTTGTAGGTAATGCCCGTACACCAATGTCTATCAAATATTTCCTGGTAGCCATATTGTTTGTGCTCTTTGATGTAGAGGTGATATTCATGTATCCCTGGGCTGTTAATTTCAGGGAGATGGGTAAAGATGGCATGATTGAAATGTTCATATTTATGGGCACACTTTTATTAGGTTTTGTATACGTAATAAAAAAGGGTGCTTTAGATTGGGACTAAGTTTAGATTGATTCTAAATATGCCCTCTGCATACTCATAGTGTACATTTTACATCGTTATTATTGTAAATTTGTACTCGCTATCCGTCTTTTTTGGAATAGTAAAATTTCTATTAAAATAGTGCAATGAGTGATATTCAAATAGTTGATGCCCCTGCAGGAATAGAAGGCGCTGGATTTTTTGCTACCTCGCTTGATAAAGTAATAGGTATAGCACGCTCAAATTCATTGTGGCCCCTGCCATTTGCTACTTCATGCTGCGGCATTGAATTCATGGCAACTATGGCATCTCATTATGACCTGTCAAGATTTGGTGCCGAGCGTTTAAGCTTCTCACCCCGCCAGGCCGATCTTTTGATGGTTATGGGCACCATCGCCAAAAAAATGGCTCCTGTATTAAGACAGGTATATCTGCAAATGGCCGAGCCCCGCTGGGTTATGGCCGTAGGCGCATGTGCATCAAGTGGTGGTATATTTGATACTTACTCTGTTTTACAGGGTATAGATGAAGTAATACCGGTTGACGTTTATGTGCCCGGATGCCCGCCACGCCCCGAAGCTATTATTGATGGCTTTATTAATATTCAAAAATTGGTACAAACAGAATCGCTTCGACGCAGAAATGAGCCTAAGTACCAGGAATTGTTAGCTAAATATGGAATTCAATAATGGCCCAGATACCCAACGAAGAGCTTTTAAAAAGAATTGGCGAAAAGTTTGACCAGCAGGTAACCTTAGTAGGTGAGCCATATGGTTTGCTTACTGTAGAAACCGGTCGCGAACAGATCATTGACCTGTTAACCTTTTTAAAGACCGACGCTGCTCTTCAATTTATATTTTTAACAGATATTACCGCTATACATTATCCTGAACAGGAAAAGCAAATTGGCATTATTTATCACTTGCATAGCCTTACAACAAATACCCGCATCAGGATAAAGGTTTTTTTAACCGATGGCGATGTGCATATCCCTACTGCTACTGTGCTATGGGATGGCGCTAACTGGATGGAACGCGAAACGTATGACTTTTTCGGAGTTATATTTGATGGCCACCCTGATCTGCGCCGTATATTAAATGTCGACGATATGACGGCTTTCCCGATGCGAAAAGAGTTTCCGCTGGAAGACCCTAACCGCGTTGATAAAAAGGACTACTTCTTCGGAAGATAACATATATAGAATTTAGTATCAAGTAGTTAGTATCAAGTATCAAGATTTTTGAAGTGCCCAAACGGTACATGGCAATAGTCTTGATACTTGATACTAACTACCTGATACTGATTAAACAATTATACTGATGCAAAATCATCCTGTATATACAGACAACGATCCGCAAAGCGAGCTTTCAACCCTTAACCTGGGCCCAACTCACCCTGCAACCCATGGTGTGTTTCAAAATGTGCTGCAGTTAGATGGCGAAAGAATAGTTAGCGGCGTATCAACCATTGGTTATATACACCGTGCGTTTGAAAAAATTGCCGAACACAGGCCCTTTTACCAGATCACCCCACTTACAGACCGTTTAAACTACTGTTCATCGCCTATCAATAATATGGGCTGGCACATGACAGTAGAAAAACTGCTGGGCATCACCATGCCAAAAAGGGTTGATTACCTGCGCGTGATTATCATGGAACTTGCCCGTATCTCTGATCACATCATCTGTAACGGTGTATTGGGTGTTGATACCGGTGCGTTTACAGGGTTCCTGTATATGATGGAACACCGCGAATCCATTTACGAAATTTACGAGGAGATCTGCGGATCGCGCCTTACTACCAATATTGGCCGTATAGGAGGTTTTGAACGTAACTTTAACGCTATTGCATTTAATAAGCTGCGTGCGTTCCTGAAAAACTTCCCTGTTACGCTAAGAGAATTTGAATCGCTGTTTAACCGTAACCGCATTTTTGTTGACCGCACTAAAGATGTGGCCGCCGTTACTGCCGAAACCGCGTTAAGCTATAGCTGGACAGGCCCTTTACTGCGTGCTGCTGGTGTTGACTATGATGTAAGGGCCATGAACCCGTATTCGTCATACGAAGATTTTGATTTTGAAGTGCCTGTTGGCACCAACGGTGATGTTTACAGTCGCTTTTTGGTAMGTAACGAAGAGATGTGGCAAAGTTTGCGCATTATTGAGCAGGCCCTGGTGAAACTGGAAAAAGAGCCAACAGATATTTTTCATGCCGATGTGCCTGAGTTTTACTTGCCTCCGAAAGAAGAAGTTTATAATAACATGGAAGCCCTCATCTATCACTTTAAAATTGTGATGGGCGAGATACCAACCCCTAATACCGAAGTATATCACTCGGTTGAGGGAGCTAATGGTGAACTGGGTTTTTATTTGGTGAACGATGGCGGGCGCAGCCCATACCGCTTGCATTTCCGCAGGCCAAGCTTTATCAATTACCAGATGTATGCCCCAATGAGCCAGGGTATGTTATTATCTGACGCGATTATTAACATGAGTAGTTTAAACGTTATAGCCGGAGAATTAGATGCTTAGAGTGGATGATGCTCAGGTGCCGGTTGATTTTTCGCCGGAACTGATCAGTAAATTTGATGATGTAGTTAGCCGTTATCCGCAGGGAAAACAAAAATCAGGGCTGCTGCCTATACTGCATTTTGTACAGGCCGAGTTTGGCTGGTTAAGCGTACCTGCAATGGATAAGGTAGCGGCATATTTGGATATACTGCCTATCGAGGTTTATGAAGTGGCTTCATTTTATACCATGTACTTTTTACGCCCGCAGGGTAAATATGTAC
>NZ_JBFUJG010000050.1:0-36933 GCF_056401495.1 Mucilaginibacter sp. P4_E8 | reverse complement strand
ATAAGTCATTAGCTGGATTAAATTGCGGACTTGCATAAGTTAGTAATACACGGCCTTTAAATGCCGCCGCGGCTCCCGATGTTACGCGTCCCCAATCGTTAGATTGCGGCCACTTTACAGGCAAATATTTGATAGCCGAATCAAGATCGCTGGCAATTTGCTTAAAGCACTCTGATGTTTTACTACGTGGTAATGCAGCTTCACTTTTAGCATCTCCAACCGAAGGCAGTGGTGTTAAAACTAAAGGCACACCACCATACACGCGTACCAATTGAAAATAACGATAAGCTCTAAAGAAGTAGGCTTGTGCTAAAAATCTTCTTTTAACACCGGCAGCTAAAGTTCCGGCGCCACAATCCCTTATGAAGGTATTGATAACCCTTATCTTGCCATAAGTATTGCCACTTGAATTTGCTACACCTATGTCGCCCACATCAGTGTTGATAGCAATACCCTGCAAAAACTTATTATCACCATATGATTCATCTGATAAGCCGCTGATACCACCGCTTGCGCTAAACATGGCTCCGCCGTCATTACCATACCACACAGGCAAATTTTGGTCATATATATAATCAATATTCTGTTTTACCAGTGTTGAGTCGCCAAAAATAATACTGGCAGTACCCTTTGAAAGATCAACTTTATCAAGTGCTTTTTTGCAACTTGTAAACAGCAGCGCTCCTATGAAAACTGCTATTGTAATTTTATATATTTTCATATAATTTCTTTATTTAGAAGCCTACATTTAAACCAAAAGTATACGATTTTAATACAGGATAAGTGGTGTAAATAGAACCATTATCCCTATAATCATATGGATTATACAGGTTGAGCGGATTAACACAATTTAAGAATGCCCGGATACTGCCTACCCCTAATGTGCCTGATATTTTTGTTGGAAATGTATATGACAAGTTTAGGTTAGTCATTCTAAATTGAAAAGTACTTTTCATCCAAAAATCAGAGTTTACGTTATAATCAGACGCAAAATATGGACTGGGATATTTTGCATCGGTATTCTCTGGTGTCCAGTGATCAGCCCAGAAAGCTGGTCTGTTTGATGTGGCGGTTGCGGCGCTTCTGGCATCACCCTCGATATTTGTTGCACCCCCCCATGAAAGACCCATTACTACCGACACTGAAAAGTTTTTATATGATCCGCCAAAATTAAAGCCACCAGAATAATGGTTGTTATTTTTGTTGGTAAGATAAACCATATCATTATCATCAATTTTACCATCCGGGCCATCATAACCTCCGGGAACATTAGGGTTTCTTGCCCCCCTTACATCCTGATAGTATAACATACCAGCTGTTGGTTTAAAACCATACACCGTATAATTAGGATTTGCTGCAGCATAAGCAGCCGCTTCGGCCGGAGTTCTAAACATACCCAATGATTTCAGACCTAAAAATCCAAGATCATCAGAACGGCCAAGCAAATCACGATATGTCCCAACATCACCAGCAGCCTGATCTATCTTTAAGATCTTGTCATCACTCCAGGCCAGGAATGGAGAAACATAGTAGCTAAAATCCTTGCCAATTCTGTCTTTCCATGAAACGGATATCTCATAACCAAAACTGTTTATAGAGGCATAATTTTCAGGAGGGGTGGAAGCGCCAATAGTTAAAGGAACAGAAGCGTTAAGGGTTTGAAGCATATTATAGTGGTGATTCAAAAAGCCATCAACCGTAAGCCCTAAACGGTTGTTCAGGAATTGCATATCCAAACCAACGTTGTTTTTTAAATCGCTATCCCACCTGATACCACGATTAGCAATAGCTACGTTTTGAAATATAGCCAACCCCCTGTCTCCATTGCCACCAAACACAGCGGCTTTTTGCTGTTGTGCAAAATTGTAATTTTCCTGATATTGGAAGGGCTTGGTATTATCGTTACCCAGCAAACCAACTGATGCCCTTATTTTTAAAAGGTCTATGAATTTAATATTACGTTTAAAAAATCCTTCTTCAGAAGCTACCCAGCCTATAGAAGCTGATGGGAAATATCCCCATTGGTTTTCGGGAGGGAAATTAGTATTCGCATCTGCACGGTAAGACAATTCAACCAGGTATTTATTATCGTAACTATAATTTAACCGTCCGGCATAAGATAACCTTCCAGATTCACTGGTTGTTTCAACAGAGGTCTGCGTACCGATAGCAAAATTCTGGTTATCATATCCACCTACAACAACACCTTCAACCATTCCGGCTAACCCATCGGTAAAAACCTCGGATTGCTCAACAAGTGCCAGCGCTGAAAATTCATGCTTGCCGATCTTCTTATTAAATGATATAATGCCATTTAACTGATAATTATTGGTATAGGTTGGATTAAGCCTTATTCTGTCACCGTTCTTTAACAATACAGGACTGCCAACTACATCTCCACCAGGAATGTGGTGATTTTCGCCCAGGCCCGCGAATTGGGTGGCGTAATAAGATGTACCAAATTGCTTTCCAAAAAAGTTGTTAATGTTTTTATTATAATTAACACTTAATTTTAAGCCTTTTAAAAATGGCACATCATAATCTGCCCGGGTTTGTACATTAAGTACCGTAGTTTTGCTTTGTGTATAGTTATTCTCCTTACGGGCTTCAAAAAAGTTAAAGCTTTCGCCATTGTTAGAGTTGGTATTTCCGGGAGTAATCAATGCCGGCAAACCATTAATATAATATTGTGTCCATTGAGGGGCCTGGGAAAGATATCTTACATCATTGTCGGCATTTTCACTACCTTGTTTATAAAAAAATCTGGTATCGTCATTAAGTGACCCGCTCACTGATAAGGATACCTTTAACCCTTTGGCTACATTAGCATCTGCACTTGCCCTGTAGGTCCAGCGATCTGTATTTACACCTTTAAAATTTGAGTTTTGAGAAATGTACGTGGCACCGGCAAAATAGGTAACTTTATCTGATCCACCGCTTACACTAAGTGCATGACGCTGCAAGTATGATGTTTGCCAGGCTTTTTTTAGCCAATTGGTACTATTTGCCGGATCAGCAAAATAGGCAAGTTCGTCTGGCGTATAAAAGCTTGTAAGCTTATTGGTCGAACTGCCATCAATGTAGCCATGATCATCAATGGTATGATTACCATTATATGATTGACTTGCACGTGCAAAATCATTTAAATAGGTGGCCTGCTGCAGGCTGGTCATCATTTCAGGTAATTGTGTAGCATCTGTTAAACCCACAGACCCACTATAAGTAACCTTTGGCGCGCCTGACCTACCTCTTTTGGTCCGTACTACAATTACACCATTGTCACCTCTGATACCGTAAATAGCAGCTGCAGCATCCTTAAGCACTGATATACTTTCAACTTCGGTTTGATCAAGGGAGTTAAAATCAGCCAGATTACGCTGAACATCATCAATAATATATAACGGTTGGTTAGATCCACCATCTTTTGATAAATAAACCGGGTTACGAATAGTAATTGAAGCATTATCGCCAGGGCGGGCAACCCCGCCGGCAACACTAACACCCGGCAACTGGTTACGCAGTGCTGAAGCCAGGTTTGTTGTGGGTATATCTTGTATCTGTTTGGTATCAATAGTGCTAATAGCTCCGGTTAAGTGAATCTTCTTTTGTTCACCATAACCTACCACTACTACTTCATCCAGGCTGCTTGAAGTGGCTACCAATTTAAAATCGGCATTCATTTCGCCTATTTTTAAGGTCTTTTCCTGATAAGCATATCCTATATACCTTACACCTACCACTATGCTTTGTAAATTTGTGGCTTTAAGTGAAAAGCGTCCATTCAAATCGGTTGTTGTACCGCCATTGCTGCCTTTAACCTGCACAGCAACGCCTATTAGGGGTTCATTTTTGTCGCTACTCACAACCGTTCCCGTTATGGTGCGGTCTTGTGCCATGAGTGTATTACTTATTAAAAGCAATACTGCAAACAAGAGGAAAATTTTTCTCATAAAAAATTGATTTGGGTTTCATATAATTGGGTTAATTAATTGGTAAAAATTTGAACAGGCACTATAGTTAATACTTCTCAATTATTAACTATAGCTAAAGCCGTTATCGGTTTATTAATTCTTAGCGTTCCTTTCTTTTATCCGTTTCTGCCATTCTTCGCCCTCCTTTTTCATGTCATAGCCTTGTGCCGATAAATAGTTATTGATACGTCCTTTGAATTTGCCAAACCAGGCGTGCTTTTTTTCAGACGACTCCGCATCAATAGCATTTTCGCGGGCTTCTATCAGCCATCCTTTGATCTTTGTTTTTTGAATGTCGGTAAGGTTGGGCAGTTCATCAAGGTAGGCTCCGTAAGTAATAGGATATACCCTATAGGTCATGCCATCCTTAACTTTATCAATCTCGTCTGCACTTAATTCCTTACCTAATTTTGCAAGATAAACTGTGTGCAATGTTTTTAACTGCTTATTTACATTACTATCTATATCAGCAATTTTGATAGTAGCTGCGGCTTTATCATCGCCTGATTGTTCTTTTATTTGTTTAGCTTTTGCATTTCTGCTATTATATATATCGTTTAAGCTACGATACTGCTCTACAATAATATCACGCACCTTCTTAAACCTAACAGAATCAGTTATATTTAATACCGCAACTATTTTGCTTGATCGCTGTGTAATTACCTGGTTATAATTATCCTGATCGGTGCCTGATGATGCTGCTTGAGCAAAAGCCATTGCAATTCCCGAAAAAATGAACATCAACATTATTATATATCTTTTCATACTCATTAATTTAATTTTAAAGGAGCTCTGTATTTGGTTTTAATTTCGCATCATCAATTATCTTTTTGCATAATTTAATTGTGTTTATCACAATTAATTAAATGCACATATTTTATCAATACTTAATTCAAAAACAAAATGTATCGCTTAACTATATTGGTTTATGTTTGGGGTAGTCGCTCCCTGTATCACAGGATGCTTTAACAAATATCAAATATTAGCCCTTGTCATTTCTACCTGTATTTATCAATTTATTGTACAATCCTATCATAACACTGCTTTTTCAATCTATCTGATGAAGGTCAAGAGAATGTTACTTTTATATAAACAGTGTTTCATTTAAATTTTCTATTTTTAAAAATTATAAACCAATCAATACACAGCGTATAATCTGTCCATTTGATAACCAGTTAGTGATTTTTTTAAAAATGAAGCCCCATTTTCTTAAGGTTGCTGTAAAACCGCAAAACTCTTTTAGTATCAGGCATGATATTTTACCCACCTTCAGAGGGATATGGCATTATCATCCTGAACTGGAATTACACTATGTGATTAAGGGCGAAGGTGTCCGTTTTATCGGTGATAATATCAGCAATTTTTCGCCGGGAGAAATTACTTTGCTTGGTGAAACCCTGCCGCATTGCTGGCGCTGCAAGGATGAATATTTCCAACCTGATTCTGGCTTGAACGTTGAAGTAATTGTTATTCATTTTTTACCCGACTGCCTGGGCAAGTACCTGTTAAATTTACCAGAGACTTATTTGTTGCCTAAGCTATTTGAAAAAGCTAAAAGCGGAATGGTTATTGGCGGCCCTGCAAAACTGGAGTTAGCCAAATTGATGAGGCAAGCTGTTAATTCCACTAATTTAGACCGTATAATTATTCTGCTATCGATATTAAAGATACTGGCCGAAAATGAGGATTTTGAACCGATTATATTATCGCCTAATGAGTTCCATCAATCTAATGAGTCTGATACCATACGGCTAAACAAGGTTTGCTCTTATACACTGGCGAATTATAAAACCGAGATCAGTCTGGAAAAAATAGCTGCTATTGGAAATCTTAGTGTTACTTCATTTTGCAGGTATTTTAAACTGATGACCAAGAAAACCTATTTTGATTTTTTAACCGAGATCAGGATAAGTCATGCCTGCCGTTTTTTAATTGAAGATAAGTTACCAACCGAGGTGTTGTGTTTTGAATGTGGATACAATAATATTTCGAACTTTTACCGTCATTTTAAAAGAGTTACAAAAATGACCCCGCTTGAATATAAAAGAAGATACCTGAAAGGGCAAACAGCTAAAGTATTATAAATAATTTTTTATCCCTACACTGCTTTGCAGGTGAGTATAATCGCTGTATAAATTTTCGATCTGATTGCGGATAGCCGGCGAAAAATTACCCACATCACGTCTGGTAGTAGTTGATATTTTCAGTCCACGTTTTGTTAAGTAGTATTTCGCCACTAACGGGTACACATTATGCATCACATCCATATTGTCTATCAAAAATTGCTGTACCATAGCCACTTCCTGTTGTAAGGCTATATCAGCGTAGTTATTGCAAAGCCAAACAATCATCTCCGGAAAAAAATTACCCTGAATACAGGAAAGACCTGCTGAACCAGCCTTAAGCGAATCAACCGCGTGTGCCATATAAGCATCATATAAACCAAAATCCGGGTTAACTTTGCCAGCCTCCAGTTTCTGCTTTACCAGGTTAATATCAAGACAGGTATCTTTATGATAAATTACCCTGCCAGTTGCCACAAAATCAGTCAGTTGCTGTGGCGATAATAACCTTTTGTATGGAACGGGGCATTCATAAAAGCCCAGAGGGATACCCGGGGTTTGATCAATCAACTCAAATACCCTGTCATTAAGCACGGCATCGGCTTCGCTCTCATCTGCCAATAAGCTGGTGATGGCTATTACTGCTGCCGTACCAGTATCATGTACTCGCTTTACAAAATCAGCTTGTTTAGTAATTGGCCCGACGAAGGTGCCGGTAGCAACAACAGGTATGGCTCCGTTAACTACAGTTATAACATGCTTTATCACCTGTAAGCGCTCTTCATCGGTAAGTTCAAACATTTCGCTGGACAGACAATTGGCAAACAGGCCCGATGCACCGGCTTGCAAATACATTTCGGTTAATTGAGTAAGTATCTCATAATCAATATCACCATTATCTTTAAAAGGAGTTAACATTACGGGTATAAAACCTTTCTTTTCCTGTTCCATTGTGTTATAAATTGTTGTATTAATTAATCGGGTTTACCGTTAATTGCCGTGTTTTTGTTAAAAATATCCCTGTCAGGAAAATAGTAAGTGTGCCCGCTACTATGATCATATTGGTATTCAAAGTACTGCGAAGCGCCGCGTATTCATCTGGAATTATTGCTGGGAAAGTGAGCCACAAAATAACTACCAGTCCTATCAATGTAGCAATCAGGGCCTCATGATTACGGGTTTGCCTACTGATGATACCCAGCAGGAATAACCCCAGCATACCTGCCGCGAATATCCCGGAAAGCTGCCACCACAGATCCAAAATACTTTTTACACCAATCATGGCTATCCCCGCTCCCATACCTGCCAACCCAAACACAACTGTTCCGATGTGTAGTAAATTCAGGGTTTGTTTTTCGTTTAATTGCGGTTTAAAATATCGCTTATAAATATCAACTGTAAAAACTGTAGCTGATGCGTTCATGCCCGAACTGATGGTACTCATAGCTGCTGATAGTATAGCTGCAACAATGATCCCAACCAATCCTGCCGGAATTTTGGTCACCATAAAATGAGGCATTATTTTATCGCCATAATCAGCTGGTGTTAGTTTGGCCATCATACCGGCAACCTGTGCTGGTGTTGCTATTACCGGTAACCGCTCTACAGCAGCCTGATGTTTTAGGCTGATGATAAGATCAGGGTGCTGACTATAGTAAGCATATAAACRAGAACCTATTACAAAAAACAGGAATGATGCAGGCACATATATACCAACACACAGCCATACCGATTTGGCCGCCTGTTTAGTCGATTTTGCAGCATGATAACGCTGTATATAGTTCTGATCCATCCCAAAGTTATTAAGGTTGATAAAGAAGCCATAAAACAGCACCACCCAAAAGGTTGGCTCGGTAAAGTTGAGCGAAAAACTCCCCAGGCTAAATTTATGATCGGCTTTGCCAATGTCCATGATCTTTGTAAAACCTCCGGGGATATTGGTGACCACCAGGTAAATGATCAATATAGCTCCCAATGTTTTTATAATGCCCTGTACCACCTCGGTCCATATTACTGCTTTGATGCCGCCGGATACAGTGTATAATATGATGGATATACCCATAATCAGCATGATCATTTTCATGGAAACTCCCGTTAGCGCCTGCAGGCTCAACGCGATGCCAAAAAATACCGAACCCATGCGCGCTAATTGAGTAAGTAAAAAACAGATCACCGCGTAAGTACGTGCCCAGGGGCCAAAGCGTTTTTCAAAGTGGGTATAAGCTGATATTTCGCCTGTGTTACGGTAAAATGGTACAAAATATTTTACGGCAATCCATGCGGCAAGTGGCATGGACAGGCTAAATACGAAGGCATTCCAGTTACTACCATAAGCTTTACCAGGCACGCCTAAAAAAGTATTACTACTTAAAAATGTGGCATATATAGAAAGACCAATGGCCCAGCCTGGTATTAATCCCGACGCCATGGTAAACTGCTCAGCACTTTTATTTTTGCGTGAAAAATAAAAGCCAACCAGTATCATCCCTATCAGGTAAATACCTATAATGGTAAAATCAAGCACGGGTAACACTTTCATGCGTTAAACAGAATTTCCATTAAGATTTATATTGCGGTTTAAAATTGTATAAACAAATGTAGCGTTGTGGGCCTACCCTTTCCTGTAACATTTTTTCAGGCTATTGTATGATATTATCATTTGGCTTTACAGTTTTTAATTACTTTCGATATTCAGTTTTGCCGGCTGCAAACCAGCTGCCGTAGCTCTAATGGTAATTTCCCCTGCTTGCACTTTTGATTGTATCACAGCAAGGCCTAATCCGTTAAATACCCGATGTTCATTGGCAATAAAAGGGTTAAGATCTGTTTGAGATCCGTTATCCACCGCTTTTAATATACCCGTCCCGCTTACAGTAAATTTAATGAGGTGATTAGCATTAGGTACGGGGTTATTATTTTTATCAAGTACGGTTACTGTAATAAATGAAAGGTCTTTACCATCGGCTTTTATTAGTCGTCTGTCTGCTTTAAGTTGTACGCGGTATGGCTCACCAGCTGTTGAAATTTGCGTGGTCTTTATGGTCTTACCGTTCATTCGCGAAACCGCTTTTAAAATACCCGGCTCATATTTAACCCGCCACATGACATGCAGGTCGTCCCCGGTTTTTTTCCGGATACCTAATGATTTGCCGTTCAAATAAGCTTCCACTTCGTCTGCATTATTATAATAGGCCCAAACATCAATAGTTTGGCTGGGTTTCCAGTTCCAGTGTGGCAACAGGTGCAATACAGGCTTGGTAGTCCACTCACTTTGGTACATATAATAAACATCCTTGGGGAAGCCCGCCAAATCAACAATACCAAAGTATGAACTGCGCGCGGGCCATAAATAAGGTGTTGGCTCACCTATGTAATCAAAACCCGTCCATACAAATACCCCCGATAGAAAATCATGTTTTTTAATGATCTTCCAGGTTTCTTCGTGGGTGGAGCCCCAGTAGGCCGAAACATTATCATAGGCAGATACTGTAAAATCAGAGTTACCATCTTTCAATGTTGTTTTGCCGTCCTTTGGCCAGCGACGGATACTGTCCGACGGCATATCATAGTGTCCACGGGTGGCCAATGCCGACATATTTTCGGCACCGATGAATTTTTGACCGGGGTAGTTCTTTTTAAAATCAGCATATACTTCCTGATGATAATTTAATCCCACCAGGTCAAGCGCACCAGACTGATAAATAAAATTCTTTTTAGGATCTGCTTCGCTCAATGCCGAAGTAACGGGCCGGGTTTTATCCAGTTGCTTAACAATGCCAACCAGTTCGCGGCCAATGCTGATACCTGTGCTGTCAAACTGCTCCCTGATCTCATTTCCAATGCTCCAGGCAAATATGGAGGGATGGTTACGGTCGCGCAACACCTGATCCTGTAAGTCTTTTACATGCCATTTATCCCAATCCTGATGATAGTCGAACTTGCTTTTCTTTTTCTTCCACATGTCAAAAGCTTCGTCCATCACCAATAAACCCATTCTGTCGCAGAGGTCAAGCAGTTCGGGTGCCGGGGGATTATGCGATGTGCGGATGGCATTACATCCCATCGCTTTCAGGATTTGCAATTGACGTTCTATAGCCCGAACATTGACCGCTGCACCCAAAGCCCCCTGATCATGGTGAATACATACCCCCAGAATCTTCATGGGTTTCCCGTTTAACGAAAATCCTTTATCCGCATCAAAATTAAAATAACGGATACCCATTGAGGTTGTATGATTATCAGCCAGCTTACCGTTTTCAAATACTTTAACAGTCACTTTGTACAAGTAAGGGTTATTTACAGACCACAAATGAGGATTATTCACCTGCAAGGTTTGATTAATAGTAGCTATAGTATCTACTATCCTTTTTATTGCTGATATTTTTTGGGCAACTATCTTCCCGGAGATATCATAAATGATGGCTTGCAGACTTAATTTTCCTTTGGCTGATGATTGCTGATGTAACTGAATATTTAAAGCAACCGCTGCAGATGCATCATCAACATGTGGGGTAGTGATATATGTTCCCCAATTGGTGAAATATGTTTTAGCGTTGGTAATCAGCCAAACATTGCGGTAAATACCCGAACCAGTGTACCAACGGGAATTTGGTTGATCTGAATTATCAACCCGAACAGCAAGTACGTTTTTATTAGAGCCAAATTTCAAATAGGGTGTTAGATCGTACCTAAACGATATATAGCCATTTGGCCTTTTACCTAAATAATGCCCATTTATCCAGACCTCACTGTTATGATAAATACCATCAAAATCAATAAATACATTTTTGTTTTGGGCTGATGCAGGCACTGTAAATGTTTTACGGTACCAACCAATACCAGCAGGTAAACCACCTTCAGCTTGTGTGGTTGGATTTTTAGGATCAAATCGCCCCTCAATACTCCAGTCATGAGGCAAATCAAGGGCACGCCAATTACCGTCATCAAATTCTGTGTTTTTTGCCTGTGGCTCATCCCCCAAAAAGAATTTCCAATTGGCGTTAAAGCGCTCTGTTTTACGTGCACTTTGAGCATTAGCTGCAAAAACACAACTTAATAAAACAATCAACAAAAAATAATGATACCGCATACCGAAAACTATTTTTTCTTTTTTATAGGTGGCGCAACAAAATTCAATTCGCTTTTGCCCATATCTTTGGATGTAGCAACCGCTATACCCCGCTGATCGGCTTTGTTAACCGCGCAATAAAAGTGATATACCACACCTTTGTATTTAACCACGAATGATTTATGGGCAAACATGTTATCATAAGGCTCAGATGATTCTATCAGCTTATCGCTAGTCCAGTCGGTCCAGTGTACCAGATCATAAGAACAGGCAAAACGATTAAACACGCCCGAAGTACCGGTTTTCCAAAAAGCTCCGAAATAGAACATCACATACACATTGCCAATCTTTTGTATGTATGGGTCGCCGGTAATGCCGTCACCATGGTTCAGCACCGGATCTTTACCAAAACGCTGCCAACGCAGCATATCATCAGAAACGGCCATGCCAATACGTTCGGCACCGCGTTTTTTGTTCAGGCTGTCACCATTAGCGTTGTAATACATTACGAATGGGTGTCCGGTGAGTTTGGCTTTATCCCATATCACAGTTTCCTTATACTGGGTATGATTATCCCACCAACTTACGTCTTTATCAACGCTTGATAATACCGGGTGATCAAGGCGCTGCCATTCATGAGCCGTTGCCAGGTCCTTATCGGTATAAGCTATGCTGATAGATAGCAAGCCCTTCTCATATCCCCTGCTCTGTCCTCCGAAGTACGACATCCAATATTTATCCTGATATTTTTGTAGCTCATACGAGCCGGCCCATTTGTAATCCTGCAGGGCAACATACCCAGCTTTCTGGTTATTATCCCACTGCGTAGTGTCAGAAAATGACATGATGCGCCCGCGGGTTTTCCAGTGTAATAGATCTTTGCTATCGGCAAGCCAGGTTTCGTAGCCACGACCGTTAAATATCAGGTAGGTCATGTACCAGTTGTTTCCTTTTCTGAAAACGCTGGGACAATCTATTTTTTTTAAATTACTGTCAGGCACCATCACCAAACCGTATTTGAAGGGGGTTTTTACTTGTTGATAAATATCCTGCATCACCTTATCAGGTACAGTTTTTGGACTCGTTTGCGCATATACTTTTGCCACTGCAAACAAGCAAACCAATAATGCAAAGCGTTTAAATATATATTTCATAATTTAAGATTCTTTATCTGGCAATAAATGTATAGTTACCTGAACCTACCTTAACCAAAGCTTTCCCATCACGGTAGCCTATAAACTTCATATCTTTCCTGTTTGTGATATTCTGATTATCCGAGGTGATCGCTGCTGTTTTGCTCACCGGCAAACAGATAGTAGCAGTAGTGTTTGCCGGGATACTTACACTCAGCTCAAATTTCCCAAGCCCCTTTTTCCAACTGCTTGATATAGTGCCATAAGGAGATTGATAATTGGCCTTGGCCCAGGTTACATTACCTACGGTTTCAGGCCTGATCTCAATTTTATTAAAAGCAATGGCATCATCTGCCGGGCGAATACCGGCCAGTCCACTGTAAAACCACTCCATTAAATGACCAAGCATAAAGTGATTGTTGGATACTGCCGGCAACGCCGCCCATGATTCGGTTAAGGCAGTTGCCCCATGTGCTAACTGGTAACCATAACCCGGCACATCGGCACGACTGTTCATATCAAATATTACATCAGAGCGGCCTTCATCATCCAACACTCTCAACAGGTAACGGTAACCAATATCGCCTGCGGTAAGGCTGTTACCGCGGTCGCGGATATCCTGTACAATGTTGTTCACTACTGCGGTTTTATATTGCGGTTCAACCAGCCCCACGTAAACCGACATGGCATTGGCAGCCTGGCTGCCGGTTCCATACTGCTTGGTATTGGCGTTAAAGAACTTTTTGTTGTAGGCCTGCTTCACCTCCATTGCCAATTTTTTGTACGCTGCCGCATCCTGTGTTTTACCCAGCAAAGTGGCTATTTTACCAGCTATATCCAGATCATAATAATACAAAGCTGTAGCTGTAATACCCTTAGGTGTCAATTGTGAAACGCCCGGTGGTTTTGGCCCCAGATCAAACCAATCACCTAACCCCTGATATAGCAAATGATCATCTGCTTTTTTATCCAGGTAAACGAGGTAACGCTTCATCATATCATAATTTTCGGTGAGCACCTCTTTGTCGCCGTACCATTGATATACATACCAGGGCAGTATAATGGCGTTACTTCCCCACTCGGGTGAGTCGCGGAAAGGTTCCTCAAACTTTACAAATTCAGGGGCTATCTCAGGGATCAATCCATCCTCCGTTTGTGCTATGCGCATATCGTTGATACATTTACGGGCCAGTCCAACTATGTCATAATTATAATGCAGCGAACTGCCAACCAAATGCGCTTCTTCCAGCCAGCCTAACTTTTCGCGATGCGGGCAATCGGTAAATACGCTGGCCATATTACTCTTCATGGCCCAATCAATCAGTTTAAAGGTTTTATTGAACAGGTCATTTGAACAGGTAAAATCGCCAACCGTTGCAGCGGAATTGCGGGTATGTAATCCTTTTATGCCGATAATAACCGGTTGCAGTTTAGCATTAGCCTCATTTTGCGGAACCGCGCCCTCTACTTGTAAATAACGGAAACCATAATAAGTGAATTGTGGCTGCCAGGTTTCCGCACCATCACCTTTTAAAATATAATTGTAATAATGCGGTCCGCCTGATCCTTTTTGATTTGCGCTGCCATCAGCATTAACCAATTCTGACGGGATGATCTTTACGGTATCGCCTTTTTTCCCTTTAACAGTGATCTGCGGAATGCCTGAGAAATTTTGACCCAGATCATAGATCCACACTCCTGAGCTCAATTGAGTTTTACTTTTAGGCGTAAATTCCTGCATCACCTTTAGCGGATCGGCCATCTGGGCATTTAATAACGATGGGCCATCAACGATCATTACCTTACGCCAATTTGCATTGTTAAAGTCATTGGAATCCCATCCGCTTTGCTCCAGATTAGCATTATAATCTTCGCCCCCATAAATACTGGTAAAAGTGACGGGGCCAGGGGCTGTTTTCCATGAGGCATCGCTCAAAAGGTTATCTATACGGCCATCATTATATTCAACTACCAATCGGCATATCATTTTTGGATAGCCAAAAGCGCCGGTGAGCTTGCGGTAACGTTTATCGCGTGGGATATAATAAAACCCATTACCCAGCATTACACCGATAGTATTTCTTCCGGCTTTTAACTGATCTGTAATATCAAATGGCACATACAGCGCCTGTTTATTATATTTTGTCCATCCGGGGTCAAGGAAATGGTCGCCTACTCTTTTGCCGTTCAGGCTTAGGTCAAAATGGCCTAATCCACAAAGGTAAAGTGTGGCTTTTTTAAGCCGATTGCCTACACTGAACGTTTTACGCATCAGGGGTAATACATCATTAGCCATGCCCAACTTTTTAGGTCCTTTGCCATGGTAAAACGGAACAATAGCTGCTGTATCGGGCAACTTATCATAAGCTATCCATTGAGCATTATTCCAGTCGGATTTGGTTAGCAAGCCCATTTGCCAGCTGGCAACACCACTCCATGCCGATACCTGCTGATGATTATCCCAAATCATCACCTTCCAATAGTAAGTTTTGGCTGATTGCAATTTAATACCCCTATAGGCCACCTGTAATGAAGAAGATGAGTTTATCTTTTTAGAGTCCCAAACATTACCTGTGTTATTTTTCAACCTGCCCGGATCATCAGCCACCAATATCCTGTATGCAGTTTGCAATACATTGTGCTGTTCACTTTGCACCTCCCAGCTTAATCTTGGTGAAGAAGATTCAATGCCCTGTGGGTTTTGCTTATACTCACATTGCAGGTTAACTACTCTTACCCCCTGTGCAAACACCTGAACCGGTAATATAAACAGCAATAAATAAATTCTTTTTATCATCAATTTAAATTCTAAATGTTATTGCATTTCAATGCCCGATATACATAAACCCGCAGCCTCTAAGCCTGTAATAACCAGTTTATAATTTCCCGCATTGATGCTCGTGCCTGTAGTTGAGGCCAAAGTACCCGATTTATTAGACGGCACAGGCTTAAAGATCAGGTTTTCTTCTTTCATAACCGTACCATCTGCGGCCAGCAACTGCATTTTTGCTTTTAAAATTTTGTCTGTTTGATTATAATATTTAATCCGCAGCGCATACAGATCGGCCACGCCGGGAGTAACCGGGAATGACACACTGTTATCCCCATCTTTTTCAAAGCGTACCACTTTTTTGCCGTTCAGCGTATCTTTTGTTATACCGTTTCCTTTTAACTCTGCAATCTCTGCTTTATAGCTCACCGTTTTACGCAGGTCGGTTGCAGGCTCTAATGTAGAAATGGGCAACACAGCCACCGTATACATGTATTTGCCTTTATTTTGGCCTAATGAAACGATGCTTCCCTTTTTAAAACCTTTGCGGTAAACCGATAATTTGCGTCCGCCATCAGCATCGGTTTCTACCGATTGACCGGTTACTTCGTAGTCACCAAGCCATTTGGGCCTTTGCACCGGGGTAATATCCATTGCGACAAAAACATCAGCATCTTCATTGATTGTAAATGAGGTTGGATTAGAAGCAACGTTAGTTGTACGTATCCAATCGGCACCATAAAGAACTGGTGGTAGATTACTAAAAGTTATATCGGCATGAGCATACTGCTTTTGACCAAGATCCATCCAGCTTTGTACCGACCAATCGTTATCCGCTTCTAAATGTTTAATTATACCACTATTACCCGAAACAGCATGTGTCTGTTTATTTAAAGTACTGATGGCTATAGCCGATATAATGGCCTCACCCGCTTCGGTATTTGGAAAGGAAACAGTAAGTATTCCTCCTGTTACATGTACCGTAAGTGTTTTCTTCAGGGCTTTAGCATACCCGGCTTCCTTCCATATATCCAGATTTTTGATCTTGGTTTTACCATTAACGGCAACATCAAATAAACGCCATCCGGTGCAGTCCATTCCCCCGCCCGTTCCATACCAGGGCTCGGTAAAATAAAGCTCGATGCGATAATCGTCATCCGGTACCGGGAAGTTAAACCGCAGCTTATCCATACCATATCTGAAGGTTTGGAATAAGGGACTATCATTTGTTCCCCTAATGCAGTCAAACGTGCGTTGCTGACTGGCAAAAAAGGCAGGTATACCGGGATAATCATCGGTCCATGACAAAGATCCGGCCTGCTTTTTATTGTCGCGATGCCTGTCGGCCATCCACACATTGCCATAGTTATCTTTATAATCCGGACCGCCACAATTTAACCGGTACAGGTAATTATAACCAACCTCTGGTTTTAGTATTTCAGGATCAGCTCTTTTATTTAAATGCGGCGCGGCAGGTAAGTGATTTAGTACTATCTGATCATGTGCTACAACTTTGTCGTTCACATAGCCAACCGCATATAAAACATTATATTTTATGTTTACTCCATCCCACTGAAAATGCGTGCCTATTCCGTTTCTTTTTCTTTTACCTAATGAGGCATCGTTTACATCATTAAAAAGCTCCACCTCATCGCAATTAGAATAAACGGTTATACTATCCTTTTTACCGGGGGTAAGCCAGCGGTTTGGCCAGGTATGGGAAACAATATAAGCCATTGGCTCTTTATTCTTTGGTGCATAATTGGCCCGGTACATATAAAAAGCATCGGTAGGCTGCCCCCATGGCGTAAACAAGCCTTTATAATTAATGGGGCCAACCCGGTCAAGCTCGCGCTGCCCTTCGCCTCCCTGTGTACGTCCCGGATTTTCATGTGAGTACAGTAACCATTCAAAATGCCCGGCAGCCTGATCTTTTATCGATTCTGCAAGGCGCACTTTGGTTTCCATCAACTGGTTCAAACGGTCTTCACTAAGCAAACCATTTTGATTAAAAGGACCTTCAGTATGCAGACCGAGACTTCGCCACGCACCGTATTCTCCAACCAGGATCTGTTTCTTCAGATCATCGCCATAAGTTAAGGGATTACCTCCGTAAGTGCCCGTCCAGTTTTGGGGTACGTCCCAATCGGTACCGGTGCCACCATTACAGGTGGTTATTTGGCGTTGAGATGATGCCGTAGGGTCAAGCTTGCGGATCAATTCACTGCATTCACGGGCAAAATCAGTAGGCAGCTTGCTTTCATTTTGTAATCCCCACAGAATAATTGACGGACTATTACGGCGCTCCTTAACCCAGTCGACCAGCAAAGCTTTATAACTGGCCCTGAACTCCGGCGAGTCGAACCAGATATGCGCAGAATATTGCGGCCACCACAAAATACCCAGTTTATCCCAGTATTTTTGATATTCGAGATTATGAGGCTGGTGTGCATCTCTGAAAGCGTTAAAGCCTGCCGCTTTTACCTGCATTACACGCGCTTTAATTTCTGGGTTGCTAAATGCATGGCTTTTACCCATCAGGTGTTCGTACTCAGCAACACCATTTATGAACACCGGTTTTCCGTTCAAGTAAAAACGGTTGTCGCTGTTGTTGCGACCGATAGGCCAGCTGATCCACCTGATCCCGTAAGGTGTCGTAATTTGGTCTTTAAGGGTACCATTTTGCCATATTTGTGTGATCAAATTGTACAAATACGGGTCATTTAGTGACCATAAATGCACGTTTTTAACATTTTTCAGCTCATTTTTGAGCACTATTTTATCTCCTGACTTAACAATATTTGTATTGCTTGTTTGCGCGACAGATTTACCAGCCTCATCCACTAAGGTGTTTATAATTTTTACCGATGCCGGGTGGCTGCCATAATTCTTAATCTCCGTTTCAAGATTAAGCGTAGCCGATTTTTCAGATACCGTAGTATCATTCCAGATATGCACACCAAAAGGTTCTATACGAACAGGATCGGTAACAATTAAATGTACCGGCCTGAAGATCCCCATAGGCTGCGAACCCTCTGAAAAACCTGGATCGTCTGAACATCCACCGCATACCCAGGGCAGATCTTTAATAAAGGCCGGATGATCCGCCCGAACGCAGAGCAGGTTTTGCCTGCCCTCTTTTATCGCATCGGTAACATCAAGTGTAAAAGAAGTGCGCCCGCCTGCATGATAACCAATCTGTTTGCCATTTAGCCAAACGGTAGCGTAAGAGCCCACTCCTTCAAACCATAAAAAATAACGTTTACCGGCTTGTTTTACTGGCAAGGAAAATGTTTTGCGATACCATGCGTAGCCATGCCTGTTGCCATGCTTTAAACGGCGGTAGCCTTCATATGTATCCCAGTTGTGTGGTACGTTTACGGTTTTCCAATGGCTATCTTTAAAGCTGACTTGTTCAAAACCAGGGTAAGCTTTCTGGTTATTATCATCGGCAACAGTATGCCAATTATTATTGAGTGATATTTCCTGCCGGATATTTTGTTGGGCAAATGTAGGATTATTAATAAAAGTAAATATCAGGCTAATGAAAAGCGCCAAAACTGGTTGATGATTCAACCGAAACAACCGCCTTTTAATATGCTGGCTACTCACACTCATATCTGCTTCAGATCGGCATTAAACCGGTATGTTTTGCCCTTTTGTGTATCAACACTGATGGTTTTATCCTGATAGCGCAGATGGCAAATGCCGCCCATTTTTGACAATACCTTTACACCTTGTAACCGCCCATTTTGCCAGTTAAAATTTAACTCAAAACCACCACGGGCGCAAATACCTTTAATATTGCCCTCGGCTAAGGTTGATGGCAAGGCGGGTAACAGTTCAATCTCATCGCTCTGGCTTTGCAATAGCATTTCTGATAATCCGGCAGCGCCGCCAAAATTCCCGTCAATCTGGAATGGTGGATGCGCATCGAACAGATTATGATAAACACCGCCCTTTTCTTTACCAGAACTTACATCGGCCGGTGAAAGTAACTTTTTAAACATCATATAAGCATGGTCACCCTCCTTCATCCTGGCCCATATATTCACCTTCCAGGCAATACTCCAGCCGGTTCCCTCATCGCCGCGGTAACGCATAGATTTTTCAGCCGCCTTCATCAGTTCAGGTGTTTTTGAGGTAATATCGGTACCCGGGAATACACCCCACATGTGCGATACATGTCTGTGGGTATCTGCAGTATCATCCTTATCTTCCATCCACTCTTGTAGTTGCCCATATTTACCTATCCTGTTGGGCGCTATCTGGTTATATTTCAGTCGAAGCGTATCGGCAAACGTTCTGTCGATGCCTAAAATTTCTGATGCTTTAATACAATTCTTAAATAAATCTCGAATGATCTGATGATCCATGGTTGGCCCGGCCACCAGTCCGCCATGTTCTGGCGAATTGGATGGTGAGCTGATAAGGTATTCGGTTTTAGGGTCTTTCACTAAAAAGTGCACAAAAAACTCCGCCGCACCCTTCATTTCGGGATAGGCATGGTTTTTCAAAAAATCTTCGTCCTGACTATATAAATAATGTTCCCATAGCTGATGGCAAAGCCATGCACCGCCACTTACCCAAATACCATGGTTTGACGCATTTACCGGGGCTGTTCCCCGCCACTCATCAGTATTATGATGCAACACCCAACCCGGTGCGCCATAATGTTCCTTTGCGGTTTGCTTACCGGTTTGTGCCAGATCATCAACAATGCTAAAAAATGGTTCGCTGCAGGCCGAAAGGTTAAGCACCTCGGCAGGCCAGTAGTTCATTTGTAAGTTGATGTTAGTTGTGAACTTGCTGCCCCATGGTGGGGTAAGCAAGTCATTCCATAACCCTTGCAAATTGGCCGGCCCATTTCCCGGGCGAGAGCAAGAGATAAGCAAATACCTGCCGTATTGTGTATAAAGCGTAATAAATGACGGGTCTGGTGTTTCCCTGAATTTAAGGATCCGCTCATCAGTTGGCAAACCAGCATTTATACCTTTACCCAGATCAATAGAAAATGTGTTAAAAATTTTTTGGTAGTCTTTTATATGATCTGCCCTTATAGCCGCATAGCTTTTATGAGTGACAGCGGCTAATTGTTTTTTGCAGATAGCTTGCGGATTGCCGGATACGTCATGGTAATTTTTGAAGTTGGTTGCTGCAGTTAAATAAAACGTAGCTTCGTTTGCCCCGGTAACCGTAATATTATTTGATGTTACCAGAACCCTGCCGCCTTTATTTTGTACACGCAGGTAACTTACTCCTTTTAAAACCCCGTCATGCACTTTTAAGGACAATGCCAGGGTATGATCATCAATTTTTTTGGTAGTAAATTTTTTATGCAGGCTTTTCATCAAGGCCTTAAGAGTAATACTGCCGGGTTTGCTGGCTGTTAGATGAATAGCCATTACCTGATCAGGCGCACTGCTAAAGTATTCGCGGGTGTAAGTAACGCCGTTCGCCTTGTAGCTTACATGCGCTGTAGCGTTGCTGATGTCCAGATCGCGTTTATAGCTGTTTACTATTTGCTTCGGAAACTGCAAATACACATCAGCGAAGGGCTGATAGTCGGCATTATAACGTGGATATGCGGGTGGATTATCATCCTGTATCCAGTATTTCCATTGAGGTTTTAGTAAAATGCCGGTTTCAGCATTACCCCCTTCTGGATAAACAGCAAATTTTTCTTTAACTGTGGTAAGTCCGCCTTTATCAAAAAAGTTGATTACCTGAACAGCAATGGTATTTTCACCTTCATGAAGCAATCCGGCAGGAATAGTATATTTACGGTTAACAGTATTATTTGCCGAACCCACAAGCTTACCATTAACATAGGTAAAATCAACATCACGTACACGACCAATGCTCAGTACCATGTTTTTAACCGTCATATTTGCAGGGAGATTAAATGTGGTTCTTAACCAAACAGCGCCATCCAATCCTTCAAAACCGAGAATTGTTTCCCAGCCATTAGCAGCAGGTAATGTGATAGTTTTCCAATTGCTGTCATTAAAACCGGCTGCCGCGGGCTCTGTATTTGAGCTTATTTTTTTAAACCAGGCAGCAGAGTCGGTGGCATAGGCAGCCTCATTACATTTCATGCCCATGAAATGTTCCTGAGCCAGCGCTTCAGCTTCGGCCTGCTTGCCATCAAATAACAACTGGCGGATGGGTTGCAGGTATTTTACAGCTCCTTCACGTTCGTATGTTCTCGGACCGCCTGTCCACAAAGTTTGTTCATTAAACTGTATTCTGTCTTCATTCACACCGCCAAATATCATAGCACCCAAACGGCCATTACCTATGGGTAATGCATCCGTCCACTTTTGAGCCGGTTGTTTATACCATAGTTTCAGGTCGGTTTGAGCGTGGGTTAAATTCGCACTAAGCACCAATAAAACCGCAATAACTAATCGCTTAAAGACTGATGGTCTTGTGTTTTTCATAGTCTAAATTAATTAAACAACCAGCGTAAATCCTTAATATTTCCAGCATTGCTTAAACCCGCATCATAAACCGGTATAGGCGCATTATCGTCAACAATTCCTAAAATTAAACAAGCGCCTTTGCCTAAAGTGAGCGTGTTGGTACCTGCTTTAAAGGTATAAGTGTGCACATTAACCGGTGGCAAACCTTCAATCTGGATAGCATTAGCAATTTTACTATCCGCCTGTCCGTAATCATTGGCGCTGGCATCAGTTTCCAACTGCGGTTCGGGCGAGTACCCGGCGTCTTTGGTGCTAAAAAAGCCAACAAGCACTTTTACCGACTTGCTATTGGTAAACTTCAGTTCCGTACCATTTTTAAGCTGATTGGCTTTATTTAGCTTTATGGCTCTTAACCCAGCCAGTTCAGGTGCCACATTTTTTATGGCTACGGTAGTATCTGCAAACACCTGTTCACCCGCGGTAAGTTTATAGTAATCTGCCGATGGGATGCTTACAGCGGCATCGGTTAAAACAATTTTTTCTGTTTTTTGGGCTGCAGTCTGCGGCGATTTCAGCGAATCGATATTCCGTTTAAAATTGTCCAGCTCTTTTTGGTAAACTGGTAGTAGCTCCACCCAGGTTTTCATTTTAGCATCGTTACCCCCAACTGGAATCTTGCGCTGTTTGGTTTGCATACTGTTGGCATACAGGTAAGTATCTTTGGTAAGCTTTACCAATTCTTCATAATACTTTAAACTGGTTTGCAGTTCGGGTAGAGCCTTTTCCAGATCGGCAACATTATCTGAATATTTATACCGCAGAACCCATAGAGCCGCCTTCGCTTTATAAGCATAACTATTAGCCAGCGCATTATAGCAGTACATATCGTTTTTAAGCCTGTTAAATTCGGCCTTATCCTTTGTTATTCCTGCCGACGCAGCGTCAACAGCTTCAACCGCTTTGCGGCCCTGTGCTATTACGCTATCAATTATCTTTACGGGTGTTTCGCCGATATGAGGCTGATGCTTCCATTCTTTTTCAGCATACTCGCTCATCATTTCGCCAACCGGACCTTCTGAATTATAAAGCAACGTAAACAAACCAAATTTTTCGGGATTAACCAATTGGCTCATCAGCATGCCCAGCGTCATAGTTTGGCGGTTGCCATCGGTAATGCCAAAGCGGCGCAGCAGTTCGGGGGCAATGTTGCCTGATTGTTCGTAGGCGACCAAAATATCCTTGCCGCGCGTTTCATTGCTGCCATATTTACCAGCGAGTTGTTTGGCCCAATAATTTATTTCGTCGGCCCGGTCGCGGTGACAATTCCATGCATAGCGGGCCCATTCTTTATACCAGATCCAGTCGCGGTCAATTTGCAGCAAACGTGTATTACCGCTGTTATCGGCAGTATATGGCCAGTCCCAGTATGAGGCCTGCGGATAGATATGCAAGCCATTGGCACCATAGGTATTGTGCATGGCCTGCACGCACTTCTGTATAAAATCGGCCGAACCATAGCGGAATGGTTCAAGATTGGCCAGGATGTGTACATTCTCTATCTGTACAGTACCAATACGGCTGAGTGTCCGGTGCAGATCGGCCCAGGGGCCATGCGGCTCATAGGTGGTAAGCGCCTCGCCATTATATTTAGCCATAGTATACAGGTTTTTATATAATGGTTTAGCGTATTTCATTACCGAAGGAGCATCTGAGTCATGCGCCCGCAGTACAATAGGCGGCTCATCGGTACGGCCCAATGCTTTCAGGCCGTCCTGTACACCCGGTATAATGGTTTTGGTAAACCAGTCTATGTCATCCTGCCCTACTCCTTCCATGGCTTCACCCAGGGTGATGAGTAAACCTACATTGGGATACTTTTGAACAAAAGCAGCGATGGATTTACGGGTATAGTCGGCAATAACAGGTACAATATGGCGATTACGATCCTGCGTTTTCAGGTTGTTTTTTTCGGCAAAGGGTTTGGATACAATGATATTATAAAATCCCTGTATCAGCCATATCCCGCGTTTATCGGCCTCCCTTGCCAAAAAGCGGTACATTTCCTCATTCTTTTTAAACGTGGCATCATCTACTTCAACCGCGTAGGGATATTCCCTTACTTTTACCAGCGACGCGAAAGGGTGCCCGTTCCACAGGTACAAGGAGTTCATCCTGTTTTCGGCCAATGAATCAAGATAACGTAACCATAAGGCCTTGTCATAAAACCAGGGGAAGTTTTCGGGCGTGTATGGATATTCATAAACACCGCGACCAGGCAATAAGGCCGGTTTTTGCACCCCGACACAAGCGCCTCGCAAAACCATTTCAGGTTGATCTGTTACCGCCAGTTTCACAGGTAAAGCGTTTGCATTTTTAACCCGATCGGCCAATTCCAGGCAGCCATATAAAGCTCCCGAATTATCAGCACCAGCTATAATAGTGGTGTTGCTATTGCTGTTAATGGTAAAACCTTCCTTTCCGGGTGTTTTGCCAGTGCCAGCTTGTTGTTTTATCAATGCTGACTTGATAATGGCATCCTGTAAAAGTCCGATGAAAATGGTATTGCCTGTGGTAGTCTTAGCTCCTGTTTGTGTGGTAATAGTATAACCGGCCTGCTGCAAAGCTAACTCCAGTTTTTGAGCGCCATAATCCAAACGCTCATGATGTTTTACAGGCAGCACAATGGTTATTTTATTAACCGGGTCTTTAGCTTTTAATGATGTATAAAAACAGCTGAATAACAGTATCAGAAATGCAATGTAGCTAAAGGTTATTTTCATTTTCATGTTTTTACATCATTTGCTACAAAGCCATTTCAGGGGGCAGACTTGATATAGCAGGTTATGTTAAGATGGTATTAAGGTTTGAACTTAATTGGTTGTATAACACTCAAAAATATCGGTATGGTGTGGTAATTTCATCTGATATTTTTTCCAGGTACTATACGATATTGCCATCATTATAACCCTTGCAATCCAGAAAAGAGAGAAAATCGGCTATATTTAAACCGGGAGCTTTGCCAATACATGTTTGAGCTGAGTGCTGCGCATAATCACTTTGCCATCAGCATAAATTATAAAACCTTTTCCTTTATGGTATTTGGTTCCTGTTTTATCCCATAAAATGCTAATAAGATGACCGTGATACAGCACATTATCCAACGCAAACCACTTCCATTGGTTTTGGGGGATAAGTGGAAAAACCTCCAGGATATTATCTGTACGCGGTTTTAATCCAACCAGGTCGCTGATCACCAGATCACAAAAACCCGAGTGGTTGTAGTAGCTGCTCCGTGGGTTATCGCCTTTGAGCCAATAGCCTGTTTTTTCGTCCTGGTATTCGCCCAGGTAAGGCACCCCACGCTTAATGTGCGACAGCGCATATTTGTGCAATTCATTATAAAAAACTGCCGGGGTCATGCTGTCTTTATTTTGATAATTGGTAAGCAAATTAGCCAGGCCCTTCAGGGTTTGCGTGGTGGCAAATGGCCATACAGCTCCATCCCACTCGCAGCCATGCCCTGTGCCATGGGTACGGAATAAAGGATGGCGTCGTTCGGCCGTGGTGATACCCCATTGGGCGTTGAAACCTTTAGTATCCGTTAGCTGATTCCATTGCTTAGCATAGGTTGGCTTATCATCAGGCAGGTTGAAGTACCAGGGAATAAATCCAATCTCTTCCCGTGCACCGGCAAATTTTCCATCGGGTTTTCTTACTTCGAAAAATGAGGCAGAATCACTCCATAAGCTATCCTGTACCAATTTTTTTAATTCGGCTGCTTTTTGGGAATACTTGGCCTGCAGGGTATCGTTACCAATTAAAGAGGCCATTTTTGACAGTGCCACCGCATTACCGTACATGTAACTGTTGATAGTGGGCCGGATATTTTTTATTTTTCTTGAACCGCTGATGGATTCTTCCATGGCATCCCTAACATCAAACTGCCAGAATAGTTTGGAAGGTAATTGCTTTTCGGTTTCCCATTTATTGTAATCCAGATTAAGTGAAGGGAGTGCCTGCTGTATAAAAGATTTATCCAGGTTAACAAGGTAATAGTTATAAACAGCATCATCTATCCAGCTACTAAAAGCATGCAGGTGCGGCTTTTTTTGTTTGGGATCAACATACAGCCAAAAATTAATGTACTGGTTAATATACTGCGGATCATGCAGCCAGCGGCCCTCATAAACCTGGTGACCAAGCGCACTGCTTGAGCTGTTATAAACACCCGTAAAGCTTACCGGTGTTATAAATTCCGTAAAGATGAATCCATCAGGTGTTTGTTTTAGGTGTTTACGGAACGTCCACCAGCGATAATAATATATTTTTTGGATAGCAGAATCTGGGCACTCAAACAACGGGACATTTTTGGCCAACCAATCATAAGCATGATCGTTCGTTACGTAATTCTTAACAGCTTCGGTGTCAATTGAATTAAAATAGCTGACGTAGTTTTTTAGCTTATTAAAACCAAGCAAATGTTTTTGCTGTGCATGAGCATTAATTGCTGTGAGGCTCAACAAACCAATGATAAAGCCCAATATTGCAGATCTCTTCATCGTTATTTTATACCTCAACCATAGCTTTTATGACACCGTTAGCCGGGTTTAACCAACTTTCAAATTGATCTTTTACTTCATCAAATTTTACCCGGTGTGTTATATAAGTCTGGGGATCAACCAAACCGTTTTTCATAGAGCTGATAACATGTTCAAAATCTTCGCGGGTGGCATTGCGGCTGCTCATCAGGGTGGCCTCGCGTTTGTGAAACTCGGGGTGACTAACTATAATCTCATCCCTTTGCAAACCCACCAACACATACCTGGCTCCGTGTGCCATATACTGAAAAGCACCGTTTATAGCTTTTTGATTGCCGGTGGCATCAATTACCACGGTAGGCATATTGCCGTTGGTGATCTCTTTCAGCCGTTCCATCATGTTCTCGTCCTTTACATTTATGGTATGGGCAATCTTTAAATTATCCTTACAAAATGCCAAACGCTGAGGGTTGAAATCGGCGGCTATAACCACACCACCAGCTATACGTGCAAACTCCATAATGCCCAAACCAATAGGACCTGCACCAATTACCAGTACAAATTCTCCCTGTTGCACATTAGCCCTGCGTACCCCATGTGCTCCTATGGCTAAAGGCTCAACCAGCGCCAGTTCATCAAAGCTAAGTCCTTCGCCATGTACCAACAAGTGCGATGGCACCTGTAGATATTCGGCCATGCCGCCATCGGTGTGTACACCGCAAACCTGTATGTTTACGCAGCAATTTGGCTTGCCAGAACGACAAGCAATACAATACCCGCAATTAAAATAAGGAATAAAAGTTACCGATTCACCTTTTTCAAAACCCTGTCCATCGCCCGCATCTACCAGTTCGGCGGCCAGTTCATGGCCTAATATACGTGGATAACTAAAAAATGGCTGTGTGCCTTCAAACGCGTGCAGATCTGTTCCGCATATACCAATACGTTTAATTTTCAGTAAAGCGTAGCCCGGTTTAACTTGCGGAGCATCAGCAGAGCCATATTCCAGTTTCCCGGGTGTTATACAGGTCAATACCTTCATTATCTTATATTATAATTATTCTTTACAAAGAAACGCCTCTTTTCCATGGAATAAAATCGTCCTGGCCATGTCTTACCGCACTTACTTCAATTTCGCCGCTTGCCACTTTTATTACATAGTCCAGTATTCTTTCACCAGCTTGTTCAATAGTTTCATCTCCCTCCACAATGGTTCCCGTATTAATGTCGATGATATCGCTCATACGGTTAAACAAGGTAGTATTTGTAGCGATCTTTACCACAGGCGTAATCGGGTTACCTGTTGGCGTACCTAAGCCAGTGGTAAATAAAACCACATTGGCTCCTGAACCAACCTCGGCTGTAGTTGATTCCACATCGTTACCAGGGGTACATAATAAATTCAAACCGGGCTTAGTAACTTTTTCCGGATAATCCAGCACATCAGCTACAGGCGATGTGCCACCTTTTTTTGCTGCACCAGCAGATTTGATGGCATCGGTTATCAAACCATCCTTAATATTTCCGGGCGATGGGTTCATATAGAAACCTGAACCTGCCTCTTCGGCACGCTGGCTATAGCTGCTCACCAGGCTGGCAAAACGCTCGGCTTTATCTTTATCCAGACAGCGGTCTATCAGGTTTTGCTCTACACCACACAGTTCGGGAAACTCCGCGAGAATAACTGAACCGCCAAGTGCCACCAGCAGATCTGATGTGTAACCAATAGCCGGATTAGCCGAGATACCCGAAAAGCCATCAGAACCGCCGCACTCCAAACCTATTACCAGCTTACTTAAAGGCGCGGGCAGACGGGTATAGGCATTAGCCTGCATTAAACCGGCCAGCGTTTGGCGTATGGCTTGTTCTAACAGATCGGCCTCTTTACCTGTTTTTTGCTGGTCAAGAATGTATAAAGGTTTATTAAAGTTTGGCGAACGTTTATTGATCTCCTCCTGCAAGGTTTTTACTTCCGCATTCTGGCAACCCAGGCTCAGTACCGTAGCCCCTGCCACATTGGGATGTGTTATATACCCCGCCAGTAAGCCACATAAAGTGGTAGAATCCTGACGTGTACCGCCACAGCCGCCTGTATGGCTTAAAAATTTAATACCATCCACATTGGGAAATAATTTATCGCCACTGATCCGGGCAGTATCACCTTCAATTTCGGTATATAAAACTTCGTCTATTGCGCCGCCAGCCTTAATCTTACTGATGAGTTGCTGGGCCTTGATCTCATAAGTTTTTTTGCGGCCATAACCTAATGGTTTTACCAGTGCTTCCTGCAATACCTCAATGTTGCGGTTCTCACAAAACACCATAGGGATAACCAGCCAGTAGTTTGCCGTACCTACGCTGCCATCTTCACGATGATAGCCTTTAAATGTTTGACTTTGCCATTTGCTTACATCAGGTTTGTGCCAGTCGGTATGGCTGCTGCCAGTTAAAAAACTGTTTGCAGCATGTACTACATTACCTGTTGATAATAAACCACCTACTGGTATGCGGCTTTGCGATTTCCCAACCAATACCCCATACATAATTATTTCGCCGCCTTCGGCAATATCGGCAATAGCAAACTTATGCTTTGCGGGTATCAGTTCAATTATTTTATAGCGGTTATTTTGATAAACAACCTCCTCACCAGCTTGCAGATCGGTAAGCGCTACCAACACATTATCTGCCGGATGTACCTTTATTATTTTTTTTTTCATGGTGTTTAATTCAGATAGTACTAAGCTCAAGCTGTCCTTTTGCATTAATACGGTTTAATTGTTCAATTACAGCATCCTTAAAACCGGACAAAATACTCAGGTCAGCATCCCACAACTCTTTATTCTTTAATACGTTTTGCACTACGGTATTAATATCGGCATTTTCCCAAATTTTTGAAAAATATTCGGCCTGGCTGTCGGTAACTTTGTATATCGTGTTATTAGCTGTTCCTGTATATTGTCCCTGGGTGCCACCTTTAACCCGCATAAATCTGATGAAAGCCGCAAAACCAAGCGCCATACCCATAGGTACCGAATTAGTCTGCTTATAATGATTTAATAATAACGGAATCACCCTCATCTTAATTTTAGTACTGTACTGCATGGAAATGCTTAACCACTCATGCCTGATATTCGGGTTACGGAATCTGTCTAAAACCTTACCAGCAAAGTCAGTCGCTACGGCATCATCAATTTGGTAAGGAATGGCCGGCTTGATCTCGTTAAACATTAATTGCGTGATGAATTTGGTAAAGTGCTCATCGTCCATCGCCTCTTTAACTGTTTTGAAACCTGAAAGATAGGCCACCGCGCAGCTTAAAGTATGGCTTCCGTTTAGTAAGCGCAGCTTTAACTCCCTGAACAATTCAATATCCGGCGTTATTACAACACCTTTATCTGCCTGGCTGAATGTTAATACCGATGCAATTTTATCATCACCCTCAATAGCCCATAAACTGTAGGTTTCTGCCATGATGCTCAGGTTATCGATATAACCATTTTCAATTTCCAGTTCATCACTCAGCGCCTTATCAGGCTTGCCAGGTACTATTCTATCGACCAGCGAATTACAGAAACTATTGCTACTTTCCAGCCAATCCATAAATGCCGGTTCCAGCTTGTTCAAATGAGCCAGTTCTAATACTATGGATTCTAACTTTTTGCCATTATCAACAATAAGTTCGGTAGGTATAATTATTAATCCGCTGTCTTCGCTACCATCAAATGCTTTATAACGCTCATATAAAATAGCCAGTAATTTACCTGGATAGGAAACCGGAGGGTGCTTGCTTACATCTTCTTTTACCAACTTTATACCCACCTCTGTGGTATTGGATATAACCACCTGTAAATGTGGGTTCCGGGCAACTTTCAATATGGCATCCCAATCATTTGTTGCCGAAAGCACCCTGCTGATGGCCGAACATATTACCTGTTCATTCACTTCTTTTCCGTTTTCAATCCCTTTTGAATAAACAGTATATAAGCTATCCTGCTTATCAAAATCAGTTACCGAACCGGTATCTGTTGATTTTACAACTACTATCCTGCCATTAAAAATCCCGTTACGATTGGCCTTGTCAATAAAGTAATCGGGCAGGCCTCTTAAAAGCACACCTGTACCAAATTGCAATATTCTTTCGGGCAGATCAAATATTTGCTCGCCGGGCAATTCAACTGCCGGTATGCTTATCTTTTTTAGGTTATATCTTGATAAGATCATTGTGCTTGATAAATGGGGTATCTATATAAATTAATTATTGTTTTATTGCTATTTGTTGTGTAACCCAGCGCACCAGATCATTGGCTGCCTTAAAGTTGTCATAATCGGGTGGTAGCTTACGGCCATCAGTGTACTCATTGTAAAACCAGGGATCGCCCACGGCGAACACGGTGCCTTTACCATATTTAGCTGTAGTAACAACTACACCATTCCCGTTAGTGAGCCGGGCTACAGCCGGTGCAGTGAGCTGAAGAGTGCTCAACTCTTTAATATATATTTTTTTTGCAGTTTTAAATATGGTATTTCCGTCGGGTATATTGATTGCGCCTTGCTCAAACTGGCGACCAGCTACATGATTAACGCTATTTTCATTAAAATGAATACCGAATTTTGCCATCAGCTTGTTCAAATGTGTAAACTCGGCGTTGCCTGTGTCATTATTTAATACCAGCAATACACCGCCGTTTTTCACCCATTCGCTTATGGCTTTAATATGCGGGTTTTCTATGTATTTAACATCAGGGTTTTCTTTGGGGATATCCGGATCCGTAATAATATAAACAGCTGCTTTTTTCAGGTTAGCGGCATCCGGAGCCTGGTATAAGGTCTCTGTATGTAAGCCATAAGTATTAAAAATATGCCCGAATAAAGAGGAACCATTGTTGTCCCACTCTTCCCATTTGTAATGGAAGGAAATATTTGTGCCGGTAACATTATCCTTCCTGTGTTCATCATTAAAATAACTGTCGAGCAGGGCAATTTTACCTTTACCTGCGTTAAAATGAGCCAACCGCTCTATCTCCGTGCTGGCCAGCATAAAGCTGCCTACACCTTTTGTTTCGTTAACAACCGGTCTTTCGCTGGTATAATATTGGTAACTACCATCTCGATAAGGGTTCCCTCCTAAACCTACCGCACCACAAACGCCTTTTATATTAACCTGCCCACTGGCGTCGGTTTCTATAAATTGTTTGAGAATGCCTTTGTATGCTTTTTGTGCTATCGGTAAATACTTTTCGGGCAGATATCCTTCTCTTACACCTTTGGCCAAAGCATATACAAACATGCAAGAAGCTGATGATTCAAGGTAGTTGCCTTTTTCGCCCGCCTTATCTAAAACCTGATACCACACACCCGTACTTTTATCCTGGTAATTAGTAATAGCCGCGGCAAAACGGTTCAAGATTGCCAGTAACGCCGCACGTTTTGGATGGCTGGACGGAAACTGATCCAATGCATCAACCAAGCCCATAGCATACCAGCCATCTGCCCTGCCCCAGAAAGTTGCAGAAAGCCCTGTTTGGGGATTAGCCCAGCGTTCTTTTTTACTTTGATCCCAACCATGGTATAACAAACCTGTTTTAGGATCACGTGCATATTTTTCCATCAGGATAAACTGATTGGCTATATCATCAAAATCAGCGTCTTCATGGAATGTAGTAGCGTATTCGGCATAAAAGGGCCCGGCCATGTACAGCCCATCAAGCCACATTTGGTTAGGATAGCGTTTTTTATGCCAGAAACCGCCTTCGGGTACACGCGGGTGCTCACTTAGTTGCTTACGCAGTAAGTTTGTGGCTTTGTAGTATTTTTCGGCATTTAAAACACGATAAAGCATGAGCAAGCTTCGACCTGATAAAATATTATCCAATGTATAATCCTGCGATTTATAAGTGCGAATGGAACCATCTGCATTAACGTACCTGTCCATGGCTCGCTGTATGTATTTAAAATATTCATTGTCTGCCGTTTGCAGCCATACACTTTGCAACCCCTGCAAAACTATGCCCTGGTCATACGTCCAGTTATTGCTGGGTAAGGAGTCTTTCCATAAATGCATGGCCGTAGTTGCCATCCGTTGTGACCACGGCTTTTCTGTTTGCGCGTGCAGCAACAGACCCGAAAAAAGAAAAGTAAACAACAGCAATAATTTCTTCATTATGTAGATCATTTTATAGATAATACATCCCAATTATCAGTACCGCTCAGGATGTTTTTTATGGTATATTTCTTTATTTCCGCCTCAGTAAGCTGGTGCGACCATGATACACGATCACTCGTAACCGCACCTTTACCTGTACTTTTATACTCTGCAAAAAAGGCTGTCTTTTCATTTTCCGGATTACGCCAGTTATCCCAGCCTGCTGCAAATACAGGGCTGGCTATATCGGTATTAATAAAAACAACTTTTGCATAAGGGCGCCACGGCCTGCCGAGGAATACTTTTTTTACACTATCAACAGCCAAAAGCCTGCAATCAAAAAACACGAAGCCAAATTGTTGTCGTTGTGTTGTGGCTGGAGCAGTAATAAACGAGTTTTTAAGGTTCTTTAGCTCACAATGTTGAAACACCGCAGTAGCCTCGCCAAAAATAAAATCTGTAGTGCCTTCAATATAACAATTCTTATAAAACTGACGGCTATTTTCAGTACCCGCATATAAGGTATCCTGGTTACCCAGCAAACGGCAATTTATTACAGCACATCTGTCACCTTCCACATGCAAAGCCACAGCTTGCCCAACCGGTCCGGCTGCATTTTCAATAGTCAAGTTTTGGGCAATAAAATCATTACCCTGCACCAGAACAGTGTATGATGTATACGTAGTGAATTTATCCTTACCAAAGGCATCCTTACCTTGTGGGTTTGCCTTACCCGAAAAATCATTATTAGTGATGATGGTGTTTCCTCTATCCTCGCCAATTAATGAGATCCTCGTTTTCCATGAAGGAATGACTAACTTTTCACGATAGATGCCTTTTTTAATATAGATTGAAACTTGCACTTGCGACAGATCGCGCACGGCATTTACAGCTTCCTGTATTGTTTTAAAATCGCCGCTTCCATCCTGTGCTACCGTAAAATGAGTTGGATACGTAACCGCCTGTGCCAGCAAAATTGCCGGAGTAAGCAAACCCAATATCGATAACAGTAATTTCCTCATCTTTCCCTCTATTATTTAGCCATCACTAACGCGCTGTTAACCGCGCCCGAACCAAATTCAACCTTAGTTTTAGCTTTGGAGGTATCGGTATTTAAGAGCTGTATACGCGCTGATTTTTTACCGGCAATTTTAAACAGCAATTGCGCGTTATTATAAGTCACATGGTCAAGCGTAATGTCGCTGCCATTCTGGATATTGATCAACGGATTAGTGTCTTTACTTTCCAGGTACACATTTTTAAGACTAACATCCTGCCCCTCAATAATATCGGCTCCTTTATCAGTCAGAAAAGAACTATTTTCTATGTGGATACCTTTGATACTCATTTCGGGCAGCCCCCTGATCATAAGCGCCTTTTCGGCACCGTTACATACTACATTATTTACATAAAAATTCCTGAACGATGGTGTAGCTTCTGTTACAGGGATAACAGTTTTATCATTAACCTCGTCATCTTCACCCGGCGATTTACCCCCGTAGTACATATCAAAAAGTATAGCTTCATGTAATATGGCCCTCATGCTGATATTTTTGATAAAGATATTTTCCACTACACCACCACGGCCACGGGTAGTTTTAAAGCGCAGGCCAATATCAGTACCGATAAAAGTACAGTCAGACACAAAAATATTCCTTGCCCCACCAGACATTTCACTGCCTATTACAAAACCGCCATGTGCACGGTAAACTATATTATTCCGTACAATCACATTTTCTGTCGGTTTACCCCTCCTGCGGCCCTCTTCGTCTCTGCCAGATTTAATACAGATCCCATCGTCGCCGGCATCAAAAGTGCTGCCTTCTATCAGTACATTTTTACATGATTCCACATCAATACCATCACCGTTCTGCGCGTTCCATGTATTTCTTACCCGTACATTTTGCACGGTCAGGTTTTCACATAACAGAGTGTGAATATCCCAGGCCGGTGAATTTTGAAGCGTTACCCCTTGCAACAATACTTTTTTGCAATTGGTAAGTACCAACATATTGGGCCTGAAAAAATCTTTCATCGGCTCATTGTCTTTTAGGGTTTTGCCCTGGCCCAGGATTCCGGCTCCTGGGGTTTTAAGGCCATTTACATAGCTTTCTGAGGGATACCATGATCTTCCGTTCTCACTAACCACGCCACCAGATGCCACCAGCTTTTTCCATTCAGCCTCGGTAAGTCTTTCTTTACTTATGGCACGCCATACCTCGCCATGCCCATCAATAATGCCATCACCTGTAATAGCTATATTTTCAAGGTTAGTACCTGAAATCGGCGATTCATTACGTACAGCCGCATGACCTTCATAATTGCCTTCAACCAGCTTATACTGGCTTTTATCATCGGTAAATTGCAGTAGCGCGGCTCTGCTTACATGAAGGTTCACATTACTTTTCAACACCACGGGACCGGTGAGCCATAAGCCTTGAGGAATAAGCACTACTCCCCCGCCCTTTGAACTACAAACAGCAATGGCTTTATTAATACTGCTGGTATTTAGTGTATGCCCATCGGATTTGGCACCATATTTTAAAATGTTAAAAGTATCTTTTTTAAATACAGGACTGCTAACATGCGGTAAATGCTGCCATGAATAGGGCTTAACCTGCGCCGAGGCAAAGAGCGAACCTGTAGCAAACAAGGCCACAATAGCAAATGATCCTTTTACGATAGACATGTTTTATATAATAATGGTTAGCCAAATAATTGGTACAGAAGAGGCATTTTTATATGCGTTTTAAGCATATAAAAACCTAATTCCTAAACAAGATTAATTACTCTTGATTGATAAAAAAAAGATATGATCAACTAAATCTGTGCAATCGTTCCCGGAAACGATTGCACAATTTTTCACCAATTAATTGTCTTTGGGGGATTTTTAAAATATTCGAAAAATCTAAATTTTAAAGCAATTTAGGCTGATTACAAATGATTAGGAACTATTCGCAATCCTGTTATTTTAACAGTTATTATAGGAGTACGGTGATTTAATTATCTCCCATGATTTCATTTGCCATATATTTTTTCTCATAAAAATTTAAGCCTGACTTTTTAAAAAGCCCCAGCTCAGGTTTTAAACGGTTCTCGAAAAATTTAAAATCCCTTTTTTCAGGAGAGGTCCATGCTGCCTCCGCAAGGGCACATATCCTCGGGAATAACATAAAATCGAGCCTTTGTATACCAGGAATAGTTTCTGTCCAAAGATTTGCTTGTATGCCCTTAACAAGATCCTCATGCCCCTTTGTATCAGGAAAATTGTTCAGCGAAAATGAATAAACATCTTCTAATGCATTAAACTTACCATCCCATTTACGTCCGTTGGTAAGCAAACTATCCTGTACAAAATCAAAATAAAGAGGCAAACGAGGACAAAGTACTACGGAAAATCCTTTATCAAGTGCTTTTTTTAATTGTTCGGGTTTATTTTGCCGCCACCAGAAAACTATAGTTTCATTTACCGGAAGATTAGTATCAACCGCTTCATCCCATACCAATACCTTATTGTTTAATTCCCTTATAGAATCTGCCATTCTGGAAACAAAATACTGCTCTACTTTAGCAATATCAGTAAGCGCATACTGCTTCATAAGCGCTTTAACATCACCGTCGGTTTCCCAATTTTTATTTCCATAACTCACTTCATCTCCGCCCATATGTATCATATGGGACGGAAATAGCACATTTACTTCTTTTAAAACATTACTGAGATAGGAATAAGTTGATTCTTTACCCGGGTTAAATGTATAATCAGGGTATTTTGGGGTTCCTCCTCCATTATACTCAGGATAAGCCATATTTGCAGCTCTGGCATGGCCGGGCATATCAATCTCAGGAATTACTTCAATAAAACGCTGCGCAGCATATTGCACTATCTCTTTAATATCTTCCTGCGTGTAAAATGTTGCTGTAGTAAATGGATCTGTATAATTACCTATGCCTCCAACCAGTGCGAGTTTAGGATATTTTTTAATTTCAATTCTCCAACCATTCTGGTCAGTCAAATGCCAGTGAAACCTGTTAAGTTTATAATAAGCCATCCAATCGAGCAAGCTTTTAACTTTTGCCTTACCCATAAAATGTCTTGATTCATCCAGCATAAAGCCTCTCCATAAATAAAGCGGTTTATCCTCAATTTTCCAGCAGCTAAGGTTTACCGCATTTTCTTTCACATCGCCTTTTCGTATTAGTTGTAGCAAGGAAACAGCACCATCAAATGCTCCCCTATCTGTTGACGAGCTAATGATGACATGCTTATCATTCATTTCCAATGAATAACTTTCTGGGTCTTTCCCCGACTTCTTTTTAATAAAGCTGACCGACCGTTCTTTAGTTTTGGTTTTTAAAGGCATTGATATACCGGTATATTCCAGCACTTGTTGCTGAAAGAACAAGGCAACCTTTTCAAATTCTTTATCCTGTACGCTGACAACTGCGCCTGAGGATAAAACAAATTCAGCATCAACCTTACTAAAATGATCAGGAAGTGGTATGATATCGGGTTGTTGAGCTATCGCCCGCTGAAAAGAAAAAAATAGAATTATACCAATTAGGATAGACTTTATCATAATATGAATTTAAAACTCCGTGTACGCACCCGAAAATACAATTATTTTCACAAATGAATTTGCTAAATCACATAAATTGAATATTGCCAAAAAACTCAGGTAAATGAAAGTCAGGCTTTTCGTTATAAATCTTATTCCAACTAAAGAAATGAGGTTCTGGTAAATCGTCGCCACATTTAAAGAAATTGCAAAGGCCTTTTTCTTGCTCAAAAGAAGTTAAGTCAGTATAGGTAAACACCTCCATGG
>NZ_JBFUJG010000049.1:0-37431 GCF_056401495.1 Mucilaginibacter sp. P4_E8 | reverse complement strand
TATATTCCCTCCCTTGGGAGGGGTGCCGTGGATTGTGAAATGGCAGGGAGGGGTTTATACGTGCGATTAAACCTGTAATGTTCAATAAACCCCTACCTCCACCTTCCCCAAGGAAGGAATCGCACTAGGCCCAAGCTTTCTTTTTATTTCTTCCCAACACCTATAGTGACAACACCAACAACGGCGTGAGGCTTATGGAATTGGTTTAACGTTTTTTAACTTAGGCTTTAAAACTATCATTTTATCCCTTTGTCATTCTGAGCGATAGCGAAGAATCTGTTTGCCAACATGCAAGTCGCAGATAGCTCCTTCGCTATCGCTCAGGATGACAATATAAGCAACCCAACAAAAAAACCCCGCCTTACGGCGGGGTTTAACACATATTAACTATTTATAACTGAACAAAAAGCCTATATGAATTTACCTTAATTTAAGAGCACCCCATGGAGTTGCCGCAGTTAAGGCATTTGTAGCAGGTACCTGAGCGTATGGTGGTATGCCCGCATACGTTACAGCTTGGGGCGTCACTTTGCACACCCATGCTCAGATCAACCGACATGCCCTGCCTTTTATTGTTGCTGTTAAAACTATCCGTTGCAGCCGGTTTATTTACGGGTTGATACACATTGCTCTCGTCGGTGTTAAAATCCTCATCACCCATTTGCGGGTTACCCAAGATCCCGTTTTTATCGGTAATAATGTGTACCAGATCGGTACGGTCCTGGTATTCGTAGCCCAGCATCCTGAAAATATAATCGATGATACTGGTAGCGCTTTTGATATTGGCATGCCCTACCACCATACCAGCAGGTTCAAAGCGGGTAAAGGTAAACTTCTCTACATACTCTTCCAGCGGCACACCATATTGCAAACCAACCGAAACGGCTATGGCAAAGCAGTTCATGAGTGAGCGGAAGGTTGCACCCTCTTTGTGCATATCCACAAATATTTCGCCTAAAGTACCATCCTCATATTCGCCTGTACGCACAAATACAGTTTGCCCGTCTATACTGGCTTTTTGGGTAAACCCACGACGTTTAAACGGCAAATTCTTTTTTTCAACCACGCGCGATAGCTGGCGCATGAAGTTGGTATCCTTTGATTTTTCCATGATGGCCATGGCAGCTTCAATCACCTGTTCGGGTGTAAGGTCGCTTAGTTTTACGTTGGCAGCTTCGCCTAATACCTCTTCTACCGTTTCCAGCTTGTCTTCGGCCTCCTCTTTCGCATCAGATTTGGTCGACAATGGTTGTGATAGTTTACAGCCATCCCGGTAAAGCGCGTTAGCCTTTAAGCCAAGCTCCCATGACAACTGATAGCAATCTTTTATTTCATTAACGTTGGCCTCATTAGGCAGGTTGATGGTTTTTGATATGGCGCCGGAAAGGAAAGGCTGCGCGGCGGCCATCATTTTGATATGCCCATGCGCGTGTATATAACGTTCGCCTTTGGCGCCGCATTTGTTGGCACAATCAAATATGGGGTAATGTACTTCTTTTAAATACGGCGCACCTTCAATGGTCATAGTTCCGCAGATATATTCGTTGGCTTCGGCAATTTGCTTTTTACTGAACCCTAAAGCCCGCAGCACATTAAAATCGGGCGCGTTGTATTGCTCGGCGGTAATGCCCAAACGTTTCAGGCACTCTTCGCCTAACGACCATATATTGAACGCGAAACTGATCTCAAATGCCGATACCAGGCCCTTATCCAGTTTTTCCAGCTCATCATCAGTAAAACCTTTGGCCTTTAAACTATCGGTGTTGACGTGCGGAGCGCCTTTTAAGCTGGCAGCGCCTTTGGCGTAATTTACAATAGCGGTAACCTCATGCTCGCGGTAGCCCAGGTTCCTTAAGGCTTCGGGTACAGCCTGGTTAATGATCTTGAAATAACCTCCGCCCGATAGCTTTTTGAATTTTACCAATGCAAAATCGGGCTCAATACCAGTTGTATCGCAATCCATTACCAAACCTATGGTACCGGTTGGGGCAATAACTGTGGTTTGTGCATTGCGGTAGCCATGCTTTTCGCCCATTTCAACAGCCTTATCCCAGGCGTTGCAGGCAGCAGAAAGCAAATAATCCGGACAATATTTAGGGTCGATGCCGGGAGGGGCTATCTCCAAGTTTTCATAATTTTCGGTAGAGTTATAAGCAGCATAGCGGTGGTTACGCATTACCCGCAGCATGTGCTGTTTATTTTCATTGTATTTACGGAAAGCTCCCAACTCGCGGGCCATTTCGGCCGATGTAGCGTAGGCCGTACCGGTCATGATGGCGGTAATAGCGCCGCCTATAGCTCGGGCCTTATCGCTGTCATAAGGAATGCCATTCACCATCAATGCCGAACCTAAGTTGGCGTAACCCAAACCTAAAGTGCGGTAATCGTATGATAACTGCGCCACTTCTTTTGATGGGAACTGCGCCATTAAAACCGAGATCTCCAGCACAATGGTCCACATGCGGCAGGCATGTTCAAACCCTTTTACGTCAAACACCCGGGTTTGCGGGTCAAAAAAATGGGCAAGGTTAATGGATGCCAGGTTGCACGCCGTATTATCCAAAAACATATATTCCGAGCACGGGTTTGATGCATTGATGCGACCGCCCTCGGGGCAGGTATGCCACTCGTTAATGGTGCTGTCAAACTGTACGCCGGGATCGGCACAGGCCCAGGCTGCAAAGGCTATATCGTCCCACAGTTTTTGTGATGGGATGGTTTTGGTGGTTTTGCCGCTGATGCGGCTTGTTAATTCCCAGGGTGACCCTCCTTTTAGTGCATGGAAAAAGCTGTTAGGGATGCGTACCGAATTATTGGAGTTTTGGCCCGATACGGTGCGGTAAGCTTCGCCCTCATAATCTGATGAATATCCGGCGGCTATCAGCGCGGCAACTTTCTTTTCTTCCTCTACCTTCCAGTTCACAAAACCTTCAATTTCGGGATGGTCAAGATCAAGGCAAACCATTTTGGCCGCCCTGCGGGTAGTACCGCCAGATTTGATAGCTCCTGCCGCGCGGTCGCCAATTTTCAGGAACGACATTAAGCCCGATGAATAACCGCCACCGGCCAGTTTTTCTGTTTCGCCTCGGATCTTTGAAAAGTTTGTACCCACGCCCGATCCGTATTTAAAGATCCGGGCTTCGCGCACCCAAAGGTCCATGATACCGCCCTCGTTCACCAGGTCGTCATCAACCGAAAGGATGAAGCAGGCATGTGGTTGCGGGCGCTCGTAAGCTGATGTTGATTTACTTAACATTTCGGTAACAGGGTCAACAAAATAATGGCCCTGCGGCTTGCCGGTGATGCCATAAGAGGTATGCAGACCTGTATTGAACCATTGCGGCGAGTTTGGCGCCGCCAGCTGCCCAACAATAGTATAAACTATTTCGTCATAAAATACATCGGCATCCTTTGGTGTAGCAAAATAGCCGTAACGTACGCCCCAGTCTTTCCAGCAATTGGCCATGCGGTGGGCAACTTGTTTGATGCTTTTTTCCGATCCGCTTGTGCCATCGGGTTGTGGCACCCCGGCCTTGCGGAAATATTTTTGTGCCAATATATCAGTAGCCACCTGCGACCACGCGGCCGGCACTTCTACATCATTCATTTCAAACACCGCATCACCAGATGGATTGCGGATCACCGATGAGCGCTTTTCGTACTTAAACAAATCAAATACATTAATGCCTTCTTTGCTGAAATAGCGGGCTGTTTTGAGCCCCTTCGCCCCACCTGCGCCGGGTGTTTTTGGAGTTATGTTTTTGGCCATGGTATAATAATTATAATGATGTATGAGTAGCGTTTAAAAACATTAGGGGTGTTTTACTCAAATCTATTATTATCGAAATCATCATACTATTCAGAGTTTTCCACATGTGTCAGTTAATAAGCCTCCGTGCTGTATATTGATTTTTAATTACCTTATTTTCAAATAATTATCGTGTTAATAATTAAAATTTTCAGGATTTTAACACTGGATGAGCGACGCTTTTAGCAAAAAAGAAGTTTTTCATCGGCGCGTCATTGTGAGGCAGGAAGCCTCACCCAACCCTCTCCAAAGGAGAGGGCTTTAAAATGCTTTAAAGTCTCCCTCTTTGGGGGAGATTTAGAGGGGGCTTCGTGCTGGAGTAAAGAACACTTTAACAAAAAAGGCTCGCCGGTTTGCACCGGTGAGCCTTTTTCCATTAAAAATATATTTAAATAAGATTATTCAATAACGCTTACTTTAAGCATATTGGTTTTACCTTGTTTAATAATAGGCACAGCAGCGGTATTGATCACTACATCACCGGTCTTGATCAGGTCTTCTGATTTTAGGATGTTATTTACATCGCTTATAGTTTGATCTGTACTTTCCAGCTGGTCATAATAAAAAGAGCGCACCCCCCAAACCAGGCTCAATGCATTTAACAATTGCTTGTTTGATGTAAATATGTAGGTACTTGCCTGTGGCCTGTGGCTTGATATTTCAAAAGCGGTATAACCTGATGTGGTCATGGATACAATACCTACCGCGTTGGTACGCTGGGCAAGGTGAACTGCCGATTCGCATACCGCATCGCTCAGGTTTGGTGATGCCGGATCACCGTTTTCTTCTTTTGTTGTGTTAAAGTTATAGCCAAACTCCTCTACATTACGTACAATTTTAGCCATGGTTTCAATAACAATAACCGGGAACTCACCAACTGATGTTTCACCGCTCAGCATCACTGCATCGGCGCCATCAAGTACAGAGTTGGCCACGTCATTAACTTCGGCACGTGTTGGGCGCGGAGTGGTGATCATTGACTCCAGCATTTGAGTAGCCACAATTACAGGTTTTGAAGCGGCGCGGCACTTGCGCGCAATCATTTTTTGTAACAACGGTACTTCTTCCAAAGGCATTTCAACACCAAGATCGCCACGGGCCACCATTACACCATCAGTAGCGGCAATAATTTCGTCAATATTATCAATAGCTTCTGGTTTTTCAACTTTGGCTATAACCCTTGCAGCTTTACCGCTTTGGGCAATAATGTGTTTTAATTCAATAATATCCTGTCCGGTACGTACAAATGATAAGCCTATCCATTCTACATCATATTTTAATGCAAATTGTAGGTTTATCAGATCTTCCTCAGTTAAGCTTGGGATAGATACCTTAGTGTTTGGCAAGTTAACCCCTTTACGTGAAGTTAAAATACCGCCATGTACTACCTCACATATAACCGTATCAATCTTATTGGTTTCAAGTACCCTTAATTGTAACTTACCATCATCAAGCAAAATAATTTCATTTGCCTGTACATCCTGCGGAAAGGTATCATAAGTAATATAGATCTGCTCGTCATTACCTATACACTCCTGGGTAGTAATTTTAATATGTGTGCCATTAACCAAGTGGATACCACCATCCTTTACCAAACCAATGCGAATCTTAGGGCCTTGTAAATCGGCCAGGATACCTACGTTGGTCTTATATTCTTCATTAATTTCGCGAATGGTATCGATCACGGCTTTATGATCCTCAGGTCTTCCGTGCGAAAAATTAAGGCGGCAAACATTAACACCGGCTTTTATCATGGCTAATAAAACATCTTTTTTAGCGGATGCCGGGCCCATGGTGGCCACAATTTTTGTACGATTATAGTATAGTTTCATATTGTTCGGGTTAAACTGGCTTACTTTACATTAGTGTAAAACCAACACTCTTTTTAAATTTTGCGCTAAAATAATAGATTTTCGCGTGATTTTATTTTTTTCGGATCAATCTTTACGGCGGCCACAATTTCGGGGATCTTATTAAGGGTCGAGATCAGGTTGTCAAGGTCATCGTCGTCAATATAATTCCTGATCATTAAAAAATAATCGGCGCTCTTAATTTCGGGCACTAAATAGCCCTCAGAGCCTTTATTGCCAATAAAATAGAAATCTGTTTCGGTTGTTTCCCAATGATAATGGTACAACGAAAACAAAACCGGCTCGCTACCCTGATAAATATCAACGGCCAGGTCATTAGATTTAATAAAATTAAAATTTAAAAACTTGTTGATAAGATAACAAACCCTGTAATCTTTTAGTGAAGTTGTTACTGCAATAAGCACAAAATCAAAATCGATCTCAAACTTTAAAAATTTCCTGTTCAAAATCATTACTTTTACGACGTTCAAAAATACAAATCGAAACTGTTTGAATAAAATTTTGTTACCGAAATATATTGTAAAAGTTTTAGATTTGATAATTGACAGAATTTATTTTTCTTTGCACTGAATTTTTATTAATCATTAAACTATAAAGACTATGTCTGATATCGCTTCAAGAGTAAAAGCTATTATCGTAGAAAAACTGGGTGTTGACGAAAGTGAAGTTACGCCAGAAGCGAGTTTCACCAATGATCTTGGTGCCGACTCGTTAGACACCGTGGAACTGATCATGGAGTTTGAAAAAGAATTTAACGTGGCTATTCCTGACGATCAGGCTGAAACTATCGGTACTGTAGGTCAGGCTGTTGCTTACCTTGAAAAAAACGTTAAATAAGACTCCCTAACTGGATTAAATGGAGTTTAAAAGAGTTGTAGTAACCGGGCTTGGAGCACTTACTCCAATTGGTAATACAGTTTCAGAGTACTGGAACGGGTTAATCAATGGGGTAAGTGGCGCTGCCTTTATTAAAAGTTTTGATACCTCAAATTTCAAAACTAAATTCGCATGTGAAGTAAAAAACTTTGATGCGGATGGTTTTTTGGGCCGTAAAGATGCCCGCAAATTAGATCCTTTTGTTCAATACGCCCTTTTCTCAACAGAAGAGGCTGTAAAGGACGCGGGATTGGATTTTGCAAAATTAGATACCAGCCGTATTGGAGTTATCTGGGGATCAGGCATTGGTGGTTTAAAAACGTTTTTAGATGAAGTTGTAAACTTTGCCAAAGGCGATGGAACTCCACGTTTCAATCCTTTCTTTATCCCAAAAATGATAGCTGATATTGCTCCCGGTCATATTTCTATTAAATATGGCTTACGCGGACCAAACTTTTCAACTGTTTCTGCTTGTGCTTCATCAAACAATTCCCTTATCGATTCATTTAACTATATCCGTTTGGGTAAAGCTAATATGTTTATAAGCGGTGGTTCTGAAGCCATTATCAACGAAGCAGGTATTGGCGGTTTTAACGCTATGCACGCATTATCAACCCGTAATGATGATCCGGCAACGGCTTCACGTCCGTTTGATCTGGATAGGGATGGTTTTGTGGCTGGTGAAGGTGCCGGTACCATAATTTTAGAAGAACTGGAGCACGCCAAGGCCCGTGGCGCTAAAATTTATGCCGAAATGATAGGCGGCGGCATGAGCGCCGATGCTTACCACATGACAGCACCACACCCCGATGGGCTTGGCGCGGCATTGGTTATGCGGGCTGCTTTGGAAGATGCAAACCTTACACCTGCCGATATTGATTATGTAAATGTTCACGGAACATCAACACCAATTGGCGATCCACAGGAAATTAAAGCTATACATGATGTTTTTGGCGATGATATTTACCGTATAAATATCAGCTCAACCAAATCAATGACCGGCCACTTATTAGGTGCTGCAGGTGCGGTTGAAGCTATTGCCTCTATATTGGCTTTAAAAAACGGTATTATCCCACCAACTATTAACCATTTTACTGATGATCCTGCTTTTGATCCTAAAATAAACTTCACCTTCAATACTGCCCAAAAAAGGGACGTGAAGATAGTTCAAAGCAATGGATTTGGTTTTGGCGGCCATAACGCTTCTGTGATATTTAAAAAGTACGAAGATTAATTGTGGTTTGATGCCTATAAGTCAGTTTTACAAGCTATATATATCGCCCAATAGAAAGTACGTTAAGATTTTAAAGAACTTGCTCGGTTTTGTGCCGGGCAATTTGTCTTTATACCGTTTGGCATTCAGGCATAAATCGGTTGCTCAAAATGTTAAAAAAGGGGTAAAAAACAGTAACGAACGCCTGGAATTTTTAGGTGATGCTGTGTTAGGCAGTGTAGTGGCCGAAGTACTTTTTAAACTATACCCTTATGAAGACGAAGGTTTTTTAACTGAACTGCGCTCAAAAATTGTGAGCAGGGTAAATCTTAACCAGCTTGGCCGCAAGCTTGGCTTTGATAAGTTGATTGAGTATGATAACCGTATGCTTAATTCCAGCAGGCAGGGTTCTTTACTTGGCGATGCCTTTGAAGCTTTAATTGGTGCCGTTTATTTGGATAAGGGGTATGATTTTACCAAGAATTTCCTGATTAACCATATCATCAAATCGCATATTGATATCCATAAGCTGGAGCAAACCGAAACTAATTTTAAAAGTAAATTAATTGAGTGGTGCCAGCGCCATGGCAGGGATATTATTTTTGAACTGGTAACCAACCAGGAAGGCGAAAGCACTAAACTATTTACCGTGCAAGCCAGTGTTGATGGTGAAGTAATGGGCGAAGGCAAAGAATTTAGTAAAAAGAACGCCGAAAAACTGGCTGCCGAAAAAGCCTGCGAATCCCTGGGCATTTAACCCCTACCCGTTTGCCTTCTTAATTTTGCCCTGGCGATGATAACTTTAGCGTTGAATCTCTTTTTATAAATGTCGGGGAGTTCAACTGTTCTAATTTTTCTTTATCGGGACTTTTATTGTAGTATTCAAACGCTTTTTGGGTGTGTTTGATCAGGTCATAGGTATTCCATCCTTTCAGATCTTCATATGATGGGGTGTAATAACTCATAAATCGACGGGCCGCGCTGTCTGTCGGGATCTTGGTAAACTCTTTCACAAAACTAACACTGTATCGCCGGTTAACTTCGGCCTGTTCCGACTCTCCTTTTGCAAAATTTGCAAACCGCCGCGCACGACCGGGTGTTTTGCCAAAAAGCTCATAAATACCTGTAAGCGGGTTAGCTAAAAAGGACAATACCGGAGGCTTACCACTGTAAAATGTACCTTGTTTTCGATAATCGCTCATGATATCATTAAGCTCCTGCTTTTTGGTTTGGCCCAAAACTTTCACTTCCTCAAGCCTTATAACGGGTTGCATATACACGGGCATATCACTGTTATTCAGCACAACAATTTTTTGCGGAGTATACTCTTCCTTTGTAAAAAGCAGGGTGTCGCCAACAGAAGTTTTTATCGAAAACCAGCCAAGATCATCGCTCAGCATGAGGGTGTTTGTTTTTAAGTTTTTGATCAAAACCTGTCCCACACGCTCAGGCGAACTCTTTTTGGAGATCACACCTTTAAGGGTAAATTCCTGAGCTGATGCCTTTAAAACAGAACAAAAGCAGATGGTTAGAAGCAGGTAAAAGCGATAATGCATTAATATGTATATGAACGCAAAGATACCAACTGTATTTTACACCAAATGTAAAAAAGTGTTAAAGCGCCTTGTAGCGTCAAAGTCTTAAGCCTTAAGTTTAAAGTCTTTAGTTGGTGTTCAAGCAATACTTTTTCAAACCCCGGACTCAGAACTCAAGACTTTAGACTTCCCTCTCCCAAAGTCTTAAGCCTTAAGTTTAAAGTGTTTAGTTGATGTTTAAGCGATACATTTTCAAACCCTGGACTCAGAACTCAAGACTTTAGACTTTCCGACTAAAACCCTATCTTTGCACATGATAAAATCCATGACAGGGTATGGAATTGCCAGTTTTGATTCGGGTAATACAAAATATACCGTTGAGATCAAATCCCTGAACAGTAAATTCCTCGAGCTATCACTACGCCTGCCCAAAATGTTTTCTGAAAAAGAATTTCAGCTGCGTAATGATTGCAGTAAACAAATTGAGCGCGGTAAAGTGAATTTATCCATCAATGTAGAACAGGTTAATGCCGCTGTAAAAGCAGCAGGTATTGACAAGGTTTTGCTAAAACAATACTATCAGCAGCTAAAAGATGTAAGTCAGGAGCTTAATGAGCCTGCCACTAATCTTTTACAACTTGCCCTGGGCCTGCCCGAGGTGGTTAAATATGACGATGAAACCGTATCTGAAGACGAATGGAAGCTGGTTGAAAAAACATTTCAACAGGCGTTAGCCGCGTTTCAGCAATTTAGGGCCGATGAAGGTAACGTACTGGAAAATGATCTGAAATTCCGCATCAACATCATCCTGAAAAACCTGGAACTGGTGGAGGTTGAGGATCCAAAACGTATACCCCTTATCCGTGAGCGGCTTAACACATTTTTGAACGAAGCCACTAACCGCGAAGCCATTGACCAGAACCGTTTTGAACAGGAACTGATATACTACATTGACAAGCTCGATATTACCGAAGAAAAAATAAGACTTAAAACCCATTGCGAATACTTTATTGAAACCCTGAAAAACGCCGATGCCAACGGTAAAAAACTGGGTTTTATATCGCAGGAAATAGGTCGTGAAATAAATACCCTGGGCTCAAAAGCAAACGATGCCAATATTCAAAAATTGGTAGTAGGGATGAAAGAAGAGCTTGAAAAAATTAAAGAACAATTATTAAACGTTTTATAGTAATAGTCATTGAGTCATCTGGTCATTAGTCATTGAAAAATCAAAATGACACAATGGCCTAATGACGACAATGACCCAATGACTGAACAAAAAATGTCCAAAGAAGGCAAACTCATTATATTTTCGGCACCGTCTGGAGCGGGTAAAACTACTATAGTACATCACTTGCTTAACAAAATGCCAGAGCTTGAATTTTCCGTTTCGGCAACAACCCGGCAGGCCCGCGGCGATGAGGAGCATGAAAAAGATTATTACTTTATCAGTAAAGAGGAATTTTTACACCGTATAGCAAAAAAACAATTTGTTGAGTTTGAGGAAGTGTATACCGGAACCTTTTATGGTACATTACGTACAGAGATTGRAAGGATTTGGGAAAAAGGGAAAACAGTAATATTTGATATTGACGTAGAAGGTGGTATGCACCTGAAACGTAAATACGATGGACAGGCACTGGCCATATTTGTACAGCCGCCATCATTAGAGGTTTTGATCGAACGTTTGACAGGCCGTGGCACTGATAGTCCTGAGAAATTACAGGAACGCTTTGTAAAAGCCGAAAAAGAGTTGAAATACGCTCCTCAATTTGATATTATCCTCAAAAATTACGATCTTGAAACGGCCTGCAAAGAGGCCGAGCAATTGGTTAAGGATTTTATTTGCCCCCCGACCCCCTAAAGGGGCACTAAAATTATTTAGTCAGGGCTTCACATTCATCAAAAAATATATTCGTTCATTCCCCTTTAGGGGGTTAGGGGGCACCTGATATGAAAATAGGCTTACTGTTTGGTTCATTTAATCCCATACACATAGGGCACCTGATTATTGCCAATTACATGGCCAACCATACCACACTTGACAAGGTGTGGCTGGTGGTATCACCTCAAAATCCGCTTAAAAAATATGGTGACCTGATCAATACCTATGACCGGCTTGAAATGGCCCGCCTGGCTACTGATCATGCTACCAATATTAATGTAAGCGATGTGGAACTAAAGCTGCCGCAGCCGTCATACACCATTGATACCCTTGCCCACCTCAAAGAAAAGTATCCCGAACATGAATTTGCCCTCATCATGGGATCAGATAATCTGGGAACACTGCATAAATGGAAAAATTATAAGCTGATATTACGCGATTACAAGATATTTGTTTATCCCCGTCCCGGTTATGAAAACGCCGAACTGGCCGACCATCCCTCAGTTACCATCACCATGACCCCACAGATGGAACTATCAGCTACCTTTATCCGTAAATCCATCGCCGAAAAAAAGAACGTACAATATTTTGTACCAGATCCGGTTTTAAAGTTTATTGAGAGCAAAAGTTTGTATAAGTAATTTGGTATATTTAACTTAATAAAAAGGAGGATAAGCTATGCTTACTAAGGATAAAGTGAAGGAATTGATAGACCACATGCCTGAAACATTTTCTGTTGATGATTTGGTGGAAAGGGTATTTTTATTAGAAAAAATCGAATCCGCCCAAAAAGAAATTGAAAACGGAGAAGGAATAGATTGGGAAGATTTAAAAAAGGAAATGGATTCGTGGCTAAAATAATATTCTCTAAAACTGCCAAATTTGACCTTAAAGAAATCATTGAATATATAAAACGTGATTCGATCAGATACGCTTCTTTAGAGAAGAGGAAAATCATAGAGGCAATAGATCAACTACCTAAACAGCCTTTTATAGGCCGGATTGTTCCGGAGTTAAATGACGAAAATTTCAGGGAATTTATTTTTAGAAACTACAGGATCATTTATCAAATCATATCGAAAATCAAATCAATATCCTTACCATCCACCAACACTCCCGCCTAATAACCAACAATCCCGCTTTTAAACCGGAAGAATAGCATATATCCGGAGTTTGTATAAGTGATGAGGTAAAAGGAGGTTTTACCCGCTATACTTTTATCTCTTTTCTTACCTTTTGTCTTTATCCTTTTACCTTTCACCCTCTTCAACTATCTTTGTTACTGTGAGCGAAAAAACCATACTTAAACTGCAGCTGCCTACTGATCCGCTTTGGGTTAAAAATGTTGTGGAAAGCAATATTGAGGAGCTTTTGACCGATCATGCTTTTTGCGAGCAAAAAGCAGCCAGCAATGCCATTACCCTTATTGTTCAAAATCCTAACCTGTCTGATCTGGTGCAGGAAATGGCTATGCTGGTTCAGGAAGAGATGGACCACTTTAAACGCGTGCATGACATTATTGTAGAGCGGGGCTTTGTGTTGGGCCGCGAACGGAAAGACAATTATGTGAATGAACTGCGCAAGTTTATCATTATAGGCGGTGGCCGCGAGGCCCAGCTGATTGACCGTTTACTGTTTTCGGCTATGATAGAGGCCCGCAGTTGCGAGCGTTTCAAAGTATTGTCTGAAAATATTAACGATCCCCATTTATCCGAATTTTATCATGAGCTTATGGTGAGCGAGGCTACTCACTATGCTATGTTTATACGCCTTGCTAAAAAATACGCGGTTGAAATTGATGTAGAAAAACGCTGGAAGGAATTTTTGGAATACGAAGCCCGGGTAATACAAAACTATGGCAAAAGCGAAACCATACACGGGTAATTCATCTATACAAACCGGGTAATTACCGATACTTTTTTTATTGCTGGTATTGAATGTGTTAATTTACATATGTCGCGCTTTAAAGCATTTTCTGTTATTATACATATTGCGGGATGGCTATTGTTCATGGCTTTTCCGCTGGTATTTTTAAACAGCTACGGACAAGAAAGCTCCATATGGTCATTATTGCAAAAGCCCAGTTACTGGTTGTTTTGCTTTACCTATATTTTCCTTTTTTACAGTAATGCCTATTATTTTATTCCGGCACTTTTTTTAAAAAAGAAGTATGTGCTTTACAGCATCATTACCCTGATATTACTTGGTGGTGTTTACTATTTACAACCTTTTGACAAGTTGGTAAGAAGCAGTGAAAACCGGGTAGATGATCGGATGACACCCCCGGAACACCCTTTTGGACCACCACCTGCAGATTACTCTAAACAAGGCAGACAGCCACCCGAAGGGCCGCCCCCGCCACCATTCCGATCCAATCAACAGGGTACAGGCGGTGTTAACATTAAACACCGCTCCCCTCCACTGGATAGCTCCAGCCTGTTTATATTTTTAATGATCATGGCTTTAAGCACCGCCATTAAAATTATACAGCAATGGCAGCTTACTGAACAGCGCGCGGCCCGTGCCGAGGCCGACAAGACCAGCGCAGAGCTCTCCTTTTTAAAGGCACAGATCAATCCGCACTTTTTGTTTAACACGCTAAATAACATTTATACACTGGCCGTTACTAAAGACGACCATGCTCCCGATAGCATCATGAAGCTATCAAACATTATGCGTTATGTAACCGATGATGTGACCGCTGATTTTGTTCCGCTGCAAAGCGAGGTTGATTGTATCGGCGATTATATTGAGCTCCAGCGTTTGCGAATTAGTAATAACACATCTATCAATTTTATAGTTGAAGGCAACATTGATAGTAAAAATATAGCCCCGCTGGTATTAATGACCTTTGTTGAAAATGTATTTAAGTATGGTATCAGCAAGCACGAAAAATCTGTTATTGATATTAAAATACATACCAGCGCCGCAGACATTTCGTTCTTTTGCAGAAACAGGATATTTTTAGGCCGGAATGAAAATCAGCGTACAGGTATTGGTATAAAAAACACCAAACAGCGTTTAGCCCATTTGTATCCTGAAAGGCATCTGTTAAACATCAGCAACGAAAACGATCAATACACTGTTAAGCTTACCTTACAAACATAAACCCCGATGGTACTTAAATGCATAGCTATTGATGATGAACCACTGGCACTGAGGCTGGTAAGCGAATACATATCTCGTTTCCCGGCCCTGCAGCTGGTAAAAACATTTGACGATGCCATATCAGGTGCCGAATTTTTAAAAACCAAACCCGTCGATCTGCTCTTTATCGATATCAATATGCCCGATATTACAGGTATCGATCTGGTGCGATCTCTCCCGGTTAAGCCTATTGTAATATTTACCACCGCCTATAAAAACTTTGCTTATGAAGGCTTTGAACTGGAAGCACTTGATTATATCTTAAAACCAATTGATTTTAAACGCTTTGAAAAGGCGGTTGAAAAAGCCATTGATTATTACCGTTACAAAAATAAAACAACCAATGAGCCAACTGAAGAAAGCCTGTATGTATACTCAGAATACCGGATGGTAAAAATTGAGCTAACCACTATTGAATACATTGAAAGCATGGAAGATTACATCAAGATCCATTTAACCAATGCCAAAACCGTGCTTACATTGATGCCTTTAAAAAAGGTGCTCGAAAAATTGCCTGCTGATAAATTTCAGCGCATACACCGCAGTTATATTGTACCGGTTAACAAGATCCGATCTATACAAAACCGCAAGGTTAAACTAACGGATATTGAACTACCGGTGAGCGAAAGTTACCAGGACTTTATCCGCAACTGGATGAAATTCAGATAAAAAATTTGGATTTTATCGATACAATGCACCTGTTTACCGATACCCAGTCTTACGGTATAAGACAAAAACACATATTTATAATGTGCTGCTTAATTAGCTAAATAGCCCCTTTTTTTTCTTAATAATAAGTTCGATAAGCGTCTGTGTTTTATATGCAGGCGCTTTTTTAACATTAGTTGTCATGCTGAGTGATAAATTGGAGAAACGCTGAAGGAACAATGACTTGCTTTCACGCCCCATCGGGGCATCGTGTTTATAGTAATATTGAAGTACATTTATCAGCTCCATAGGAGCTTCCTTTAACTTGTCAGGAAGCTCCTATGGAGCTAATACTCTGAGATTATTATCCTATTAACACGATACCCCGAGGGGGTGTCTTGTTAATGAGAACAAACACGCCATGGGTAGCATATGAAGCATCTGCCATTAACATGCATAGTTCATGAATAGATCCTTCGTTCCTCAGGATGACAAATTCACACCTTAAATCCCATTACATTCTGCAGGTAATTATCCATCATTTCAATATCCACTACATCATTAATAAGGCCGATATGCATATCCGGGCGTACAATAATGGCTTTCTTTTGATTTTCTTTTATCCCGAAAGCATCAAACACCTGCTGGTTCCTGGCCGATGGCGGCAGGTAAAAAAAGTTAAGGTTGGCCGGGTATTTTTGGGTTATCCATTTGGCTAAAGTAAACAGGTCCAATTCCTGTAATTTACCTAAGGTTATCAGCGTAAAGCCTGGCTTGCTACACCATTCATGTAAATCAGTTTCCTGCTGTTTCTTTTCGTCAAACATCTTAAGGTATGGCAGCCTGTCGCCGGCTTTGATGGGAGAATGATGGCTCAGGTGCAGGTTGATCCGGCTATGGCGGTAGGATATCCCTGTTTGTGACACCCGTTTAAAAAACTCGTCCCTTAAAGCGGGCTTCCCAAAAACGGTTTTCAGTAATGTGGGTAATGCCCATTTTTTAAACAGGTTAATAAACCAGTTGCGCGATAGTATTATGTTAAAAACACGGTCGGTAGTTTTCAACAGGTCTTTTGCAACAGGCATTCGCTCGGCAGCATAGCTATCCAAAACAGCATCTTTAAACTGGTTATTTACTACACCAGCCAGTTTCCAGGCCAGATTATAAGCATCCTGCAGACCGGTGTTCATACCCTGCCCGCCTACCGGCGAATGGATATGCGCAGCATCGCCTATTAAAAAACACCTGTCCTGCCTGAATTTATCGGCCATACGGTGATGCAGGCGATAGGTAGTGAACCAGGTGGTTTGCTCAACCCCAATCTCAGATCCGGTTACGGCATTCAGGTACGGTAACATTTCTTCAATTTGAAGCTCTTCTTTGTTATCAAACTTATCGGGCAGGTTCCCAACAACACGATAGCATTGCTCCCCGGGCATGGGGAAAAAACCGGCAAATCCTTTTTTTGATAAAAACAGGTTCACCTTGTCGCCAAAGGCATTAATTATTTTAATATCAGCCAAATAAAACCGGTGCTGGTAGGTATCGCCATTAAAAGGTATCTGTAATTGTTTGCGCACCGGGCTCCCGGCACCATCGGCTCCAATAAGCCAATCGCAGGAAAGGGTTTGTGTTTCGTTACCTGTTTGCAGTTGTACGCTTACTTTTTCGGCACCCTGCTCCAGCGTTAACAGTGAAGTATCCCAATAAACCGGGCAGCAATTGAGGGTTAAATAATCAAGCAATAAACGCTCGTTTTTACTCTGTTGATATAAGTGAACAAAGGGAAAAGCGGTTTGCCCTTCGCCTACACTGCTTAATGATAGTGCTACAACTTCTTTTCCGTCCTGATTAAAAACCACACCGGCTGCTTGTTTACCACCTTTAATTATAGTATCAATAACCCCCATTTGCCGGTAAATTTCAAGGGAACGGGCCTGTACCGCTAATGCTTTAGAGTAGTTGGTTGGCCCATGTTTACTATCAATAATTACGGGCTGCACACCATAACGCAATAGCTGGGCAGCCATCATCAGCCCCGATGGACCGGCTCCTACTATCAACACGCTGGTATGCTGCTGCGTAATCGTCATTTATTCATTAATGGAATAATAAAAATATGGTTGGTCGTTTATGTAGTTCCGGCACCTTTTTTTGCCAATCGGTTATGGTTTTGGTTTGTACAAATTCCGTGGCGGCAGTCAAATCACAGGCTATGCAAAGTTTGGTTTTGGGATTGGCGGTTTTCAGAATTTCCTCCAGCAGCGGATTATTGCGAAAAGGTGTTTCAATAAATATCTGGGTTTGATCAAGTTTAATAGCCAAACCTTCCAGCTCTTTGATCTTTTTACTGCGCAGCACTTTATCAATGGGCAAATAGCCATTAAAAGTAAAACTTTGTCCGTTAAAACCCGAAGCCATAAGCGCCAGTAAAATAGAGCTTGGACCTACCAGGGGCACTACCTTTATACCCATACGGTGGGCCTTATCTACAATCTCGGCGCCCGGATCGGCAATACCTGGGCAGCCGGCCTCGCTCATTAAGCCCACATCGTTACCTGCCTGCAAACCTTTAAAAAAATCGGCTTTACCCATATCACGGTTATGTTTGCTATAATCATGAATAATAAGTTCGCTTTGCGGCGTTTTTAAGCCGGCCTCTTTCAAGAACTTACGGGCCGTTTTTTCGTTCTCTACAATGTACTCCTTAATACTGTTAATGGTATCAACCAGGTACGGGGTAAATGATTTTGCCGCCGCTTCTTCGGCAAGGGGTACGGGTATTAAATAAAGGGTTCCATAGGGCATATTGCAAAGTTGGTGTTTTTTGTTTAATTTAAGCTATTGAAAGGAGCCTGAAAAAAATGAATTCATTAGGCGTAAACTGGTTTATTGAGGGATATATTGATTTTGAGCACAAAAAGTACGTTCTGCTGAATTATTTGCAGGAGATAAACCGCCATTTTGATAAAAGCAGGCTATATCCCAATCTTGCCGATCTGATCTTCCACTACAATAACCTGATCGATTTTAAAAAAAACAAAACGCTGTTGCAGCAGGCATTTCCGCAGCGATTAACCCAGGCCGATATTGACGCGGTAAAGCTTACCTACCAAAAAATTATTAAAGACGACCAAAGCATGCAGGAAATTGAGCACATTATAGCTTACGCCCTGACCAAAATGGATCCGGCCATTCAGATAGGTAAAGAGATATATGATTTTGTGGAAAGCCAGCTTAATATTGACCCGGTTGGTATTATACCGCTGATGCCTTATCATGGGTATTTTTCGTTACGTAACGGCAAGGAGCGCACCAATTGGATCTACGAGTACCGGCTCACTATTTTTGAAGGCAAGGATGATAAATACCGCGGCATAAATGTATCCTTTATTGATACTTATGAACGCAGCATAACCAACACACCCGAGGCCATCAAGTTAGGCTTAATAAACAGGAACAAATTTTTACCCAACCCCGCGGTGTATTATGTTCAAAGTGATATCACTTTCCCGCTGGAGCAAACCTTATTGCCAGTGGCAAAAAGGAGCCTGGTGAAATATATTTCGAGCGCGGCGTAAGGGTTTATCTGAATCGGGAGAGTTGTCTGAACCGGGATTAAGCAGATTTATTGGATTTATAGGGTTTTCCCTAATCCGGGCAATCCTTTAATCCCATGAATCCTGGTTCAGACAAAATCCGGTCCAGACCACTCTCTCTACAATAAATCTTAAAATATTGCGATAGCCTAAAGTTTTATTATTTTTGGGCACATAAAATTAACAACATGAATTTTCCCGCTGAATTAAAATACACTAAAGACCACGAGTGGATAAAAGTTGAAGGCAATGAAGCTACTATCGGCATTACCGAATTTGCGCAAAGCGAACTGGGCGATATTGTTTATGTAGATATTGCATCCTTAGGGAAAGAAGTTGCCAAAGACGAAGTTTTCGGCACTGTTGAAGCTGTAAAAACGGTATCAGACCTGTTTATGCCGGTAACCGGAACTGTAACTGAAATTAACCCTGCGCTTAATAATCAGCCCGACCTGGTAAACGCTGATCCATATGGCGAAGGCTGGATGGTAAAGATCAGTATTGCAGATGTATCAGAAATAGATAGCCTTTTATCTGCCGATGATTACAAAGCGGTTGTAGGCGTTTAAATGAAATCGATATTAAAATATCATGGGCTCACTATTTTGTGGGCCTTATTTGTTTTTATCATGTGCTCTGCAGATTTAGGCGATGTGGGTGATTCGTCTGCATTTTTCCCGGGATTTGATAAACTTACCCACACGGGTTTCTTTTTTACATTAGTGGTACTGGTTTGCAATGGCATTATAAGGCAACAAAAACCAGCCCGGTTCTCGTATAAACAAGCTATATTAATTACCCTTGTAGCTATTATTTTTGGCGGGCTGATTGAGATATTGCAGCTTACCGTTTTTATTTGGCGCAGCGCCGATTGGAGCGATCTGTTTGCAGATAGCCTGGGAGCCTGCATGGGAGTATTTGGTGTAATGGTAACAAATAGTGCAGTTGGTTATGTTAAAAAGTAAATTGATATTATTAGGAGCAATTGTGTTGATCAGCTTTTCATCCTGCGGGATATTTAAAAAAGGCTGTGGCTGCCCGCATTTTGGGAAGATAAATCTTCCTGATGTGCAGATGTGCAAATATGCGGGTGTGCAGATGATTGGGTAGGATTAATATGGAAATTTGCAGTCCGAGCGTTCACATCCATACCCATGAACACTCATGAACACCATGGAATGCCTGATAATCAATATTTTAAGTTTTTGAACATACTGACAAAACACTGTCACCACTCAACCATCGCCCTTAAAAACTGATGTGCAAATATGCAGATGCGCAAATGATGGGATAGATATGGAGCAATAGTAGTTCTTATCTGTACATCTGAAATCTGCACATCCACACATCTACCCTGTCATTCTTAAATCACTTTTCAGTCATACATTTAAAATTTGCAAGCTTGCACATCAATTTTACAGCTTCTTATTTGGATTTAATTTAAATAAGGTTACATTTGCTCAGGTTAAAAATATACGATGACACTTTCACAACTTGAAATAGGCGAAACCGGAATTGTTAAAGAATTTACTGATCTTGAAATGTCGGTAAAATTGATGGAAATGGGCTGCTTGCCAGGCGAAGAAATAAGAATTTCACGTATTGCCCCCCTTGGCGATCCAATTGCCATACATGTTTCGGGCTACCAGCTAAGTCTGCGTAAATTTGAAGCCTCCACTATAATTTTGCAGTAGTTTTGTAGCAATTGAAAGCTGATATAAGAGTTGCACTTGTAGGAAATCCAAACACCGGTAAATCAACTCTCTTTAACATTTTAACCGGTCTTAATCAAAAAATAGGAAACTTTCCGGGAGTTACTGTTGATAAAAAAACAGGTTATTGCCAGTTGCCCGACGGTCGTACAGCCGAAATCATTGACCTTCCCGGAACCTATAGTATTTATCCTAAAAGCCAGGACGAATCCATTGTATTTTCTGTACTGGCCGATAAAGCCAAAGGTATGGTGCCTGATCTGGTTGTGGTAATACTGGATGCATCAAACTTAAAGCGTAACCTACTGCTTTATACGCAGATAGCCGATTTAAAAATACCCATTGTGGTAGCTTTAAACATGATCGACGTATCTGAAAAGGCTGGTATCACCATTGATGTTGATCTGTTTGCACAAAAACTGGGGGTACCTGTTGTGCCTATTTCGGCCCGAAAGATCAAGGGGATTGATCAGTTGAAAACCACCATTGCTTATGCTAATAAAATAGCCCTGCAGCAAGACACCATTGATATTGAGGCCATCGCCCCGCAAATAATAGCGCAGATAAAAGACGATCTGAAAATAGATAATCCTTATTTTGCCCTGCAATTGGCCCACCAGCACGAAACAGTGAGCTATCTGTCTACCGAAGAAAGCGACCGCATTGAGCACCTGGAGCAGGAATTTTCATTCCACTCGCAAAAGGCACAGGCCTCAGAAACCATTGCCCGCTACAGCTTTATAAATGACCTGCTGTACGATACCGTTAAAAAACCTGATACGGCGCATGACGAAACTGTAAGCAATAAAATTGATAAGATACTTACCCATAAGGTATTTGGCTTTGTGATTTTCTTTGCCATACTGATGTTCATATTCCAGGCCATATTTTCGTGGTCGGCCTACCCTATGTCGCTTATCGAAAATCTGTTTATCTGGGTACAAAGCAACCTCACCAAATCATTACCCGCCGGTCCGCTGGTTAGCTTACTGGTTGATGGCGTAATTGCCGGCTTAAGCGGCGTTATGGTGTTTATACCACAGATAGCCATTCTGTTTGCCCTGATATCCATATTGGAAGATACCGGCTACATGTCGCGGGTTACTTTTATGATGGATAAAGTGATGCGCAAGGTTGGCCTCAATGGCAAATCGGTAGTGCCACTTATTGGTGGCTTTGCCTGTGCTGTGCCATCTATCATGAGCACCCGCAACATCGAGAACTGGAAAGACCGCATGATCACTATTATGGTTACCCCATTGGTAGCCTGTTCGGCGCGTTTACCGGTTTATACTTTGCTTATTGCATTGGTTGTACCCAACCGTAATGTATGGTGGTTATTTAATTTGCAGGGGCTGGCACTTACGGCCATGTACCTGCTTAGCATCGTATCGGCGGTTACGGTAGCATTTGTTATGAAGTTTATTTTAAAGGCACGGGAACGCGGTTATTTTATTATGGAACTGCCCGTTTACCGCATGCCCCGCTGGAAGAATGTTGCCTTTACCATGTATGACCGCTCCAAAACATTTGTACTGCAAGCCGGTAAAGTAATTATAGCTGTATCCATCATATTATGGGTACTAAAATCATACGGCCCGGGCGACAGCTTTGCACGCATCGACCAAAAATACAGCCAGCAGCAATACACCAAAAGTATGACGCCTGATAGCCTGAATAAGGTTATCGCATCCGAAAAACTGGAGAGTTCTTATGCCGGTGTGTTTGGCCATGTAATTGAACCGGTAATTAAACCGCTTGGCTTCGACTGGAAGATAGGCATTGCCCTGATCAGTTCATTTGCCGCACGCGAGGTTTTTGTAGGCACCATGGCCACCATTTACAGCGTGGAAGGCGATGCCGATAAACTGGAATCGGTACAGCAAAAAATGCACAGCGCTACCAATCCCGATACCGGGAAACCTGTATTTACGCTGGCGGTAGCGTTTTCGCTCATGATGTTCTACGCTTTTGCCATGCAATGCGCCAGTACAGTAGCCGTAGTGTATCGCGAAACCAAGGATTGGCGCTGGCCCGCGGCACAGTTTGCCTATATGACGGTGTTGGCATATACCGCCAGTTTTATAGTTTATAACCTGCTTAAATAATTCAGTCCATAGTCGATGGTCAATAGACCATAGTATCTGAAAACTTTACAAACCATCGACTATGGTCTATGGACTATCAATCGCCAATTATTATATTTGCATTGAGGTAAAAATTGGATAAAGTAAAAGTTTTAGAAAGATATCTTCCACCAGACGCGGCGCCCCTGATTGGCCGCTGGATTGATTACTTTAAATGCGAATTTAAAATTTCGCGCAACCGCGGCAGTAAATTTGGCGACTATCGTTCGCCACATGCCGGTAAAGGTCACCGGATCTCGGTAAATTATGACCTTAACCCCTACGCTTTTCTGGTAACTACTGTACATGAGTTTGCACACCTGCATACCTGGAACGAGCATAAGCACAAGGCTAAACCGCACGGCACTGAGTGGAAAAACAATTTCAAAAAAATGATGCAGCCTTTTTTTGAAAAGGATATTTTCCCCCACGATGTTAAACATGCCATCACCAGCTATTTGAATAACCCTGCCGCTTCTAGCTGCTCCGACCTTAACCTGTACCGCTCCCTTCGCAAATATGATGCACACAAAGAATCGGTTATTACGGTTGAGAAAGCCCCATTCCAGGCGTTATTTAAACTGAAGGATGGCCGCGTATTCCGTAAGGAAGAGCAATTACGCAAGCGTTTTAAATGCGTGGAGGTAAAAACTAAACGGGTTTATTTGTTTAGCCCGGTAGCCGAAGTGGAGTTGGTGGAGGAGTAGTTTTGATTTCGGACTTCGGATGTTCGATTTCGGAATTAGCTTTAGTAGGTAGTAAAACTGGCGATTATTTAATCCAATATAATCAACGTTCAGACAAATAAATCCGAAATCGAACATCCGAAGTCCGAAATCAATTAAATCCGTACTTTTGCGGCATGGCAAAAGTTAAATCATTTGTGAATAATCCTTACCAGGAAAACACCTATCTTTTATATGATGAAACCGGCGAATGCGTAATTATTGACCCGGGAATGTACACTGCTACCGAACAAAATGTAGTGGTTAATTTTATTAAGGATAATAACTTAAAACCTGTATTGCTGCTTAATACCCATTGCCATATTGATCATGTGCTTGGCAACAAATTTGTTTTTGATAAATACGGCTTAAAGCCAAAATTCCACATGGGCGAGTCGGAAGTACTGGCTGCTATTGTAGCTTATGCCCCACAAATGGGTATCCGGTACGAAGTATCACCACTGCCCGATGAATATTTGCCCGAAACCGGCAGCATACAATTTGGCAACACCACGCTCAACCTGATATTTGCACCCGGCCACTCCCCTGCCCACTTATGTTTTTATGATAAAGCAGCCAATATTTTAATAGGGGGCGATGTGTTGTTCAGGCTCAGTATTGGCCGTACCGATCTGCCTGGCGGAAATTTTAGCCAGCTAATTGATAATATTACAACTAAGCTTTTCACCCTGCCCGATAATTGCACGGTTTATCCAGGTCACGGCCCCGAAACTACTATCGGTTATGAAAAACAAAACAACCCTTTTTTAACTTAACAGTCAAAAAGTCCCTGGCAACTCATAACTTACAACCACAACTCAAAAACTAATTGAACACCTCGGTATATATAGCTAAAAGATACTTGTTCTCGGGCAAGAAAATGCATGCCATCAATATCATTTCGGGCATATCCATGCTGGGGGTTTTAATTGGCAGCGCGGCTTTGATCATCATTTTATCGGTATTTAATGGGTTTGAAAAGGTGATCCTTTCCTTATACAGTAATTTTACACCCGAAATAAAGATAGAAACCCGCCTGGGCAAAACCTTTGATCCCAATACCCCTTACTTTAATGCCTTGCATAAGGATGCCCGTATTTTTTCATATACCGAGGTATTGGAGGAAAAAGTACTGGTCAGATACGGCGATAAGCCGTTTTTGGGAACCATAAAAGGAGTAAGCGACGATTTTTTAAAAAACAAGCGACTGGATAGCACCGTACAAATTGGTTCATTCACCCTAAAAAGCGGCGGACGGGATTTCGCGGTCATCGGTACTACTATTCAGGCTAACCTGGGTATCAACGTGCATGATAACCTGTCGCCTATGGAAATATTTTCGCCGAGGCGCGGAGTGGTAAATTCGGCAAATCCGTTGAATGAATTTGTGGTACGTTCCATCAATGCATCGGGTGTGTTTGCCATACAACAGGAATTTGATGATTTTTTGGTTACCCCAATTGAGTTTGCCCGCGATCTGCTCGATCAGCCAAAAGAGATATCATCAATTGAACTAACATATAAAAGTGGTACTAACTTAACATCGGTCCAAAACAAAATAAAAGACGAAATTGGCGACAAGTTCACAGTAAAAAATCGTAAGGAACAAAACACGGAGCTATATAAAACGCTTAACTATGAGCGTTGGTCTATATTCATGATACTTACCTTTGTACTGATCATAGCAATATTTAATATTATTGGTTCGTTAACCATGCTGGTGATAGATAAACGTCAGGATATTGCTATTTTAAGTAGCCTGGGCGCTAATAAGCAAACTATACAGGGCATTTTCTTTTTTGAGGGAATGATGATATCATTAATTGGGTGTGTTGCCGGTATTGTGTTAGGGCTTGCGTTTTGCCTGGTGCAGCAGCACTTTGGCTTAATAAAAATGGGGGCGCAAATGTCGGTAATTGATGCTTACCCGGTTGACCTTGACATAGCCGACTTTGGGTTGGTATTTTTAACCGTAGGCGCAATATCCGTAATAGCATCAGGGATAAGTGCACGATTAAGCATTAAAGGGCTGGATGAAATCAAACAGGATTTGTAAATTTGTTGTATGAGGATAAGGTATATTAAATATTTCGCGTTCTTATTTATAGTTATTGCTGCATGCTCATGTAACAGAAGTCCGTCAAAAACCGATCAGCCCACGGTTTATAAGGGATTGTATAGCTTTGGCCCCGAAATAAAATCATTTAAAGATTGCGATAGCGGCCGCGAGTTTTGGGTAACTGACAGCTCGGCCCAGCTGGAATTACAGTATTCTCAATTAAACTTTGAAAAACCTTACGAGCCGGTGTATGTTGAGGTGGAGGGTATCAAATCAAAATCAGGCAAGGAGGGTATGGGGTCCGAATATGATAGCACCCTTGTTGTAAAGAAAGTAATAAAAATAACCAAAGAGATACCACAGGATATCTGTAATTAGTTATTTATTATTAATAGCTTTAATTTATAAAAATAACGCCTGCTTATTCAGCCGTTCAAACCAAATAATTAAAACTCATCTGCCACTGTGGCGTTAACTAATAACTATGGAATCAAAACGTCAGCAAAAATTTGCCGGAGTAATACAGCAGGACCTGGCCGCAATATTTCAGCGCGAAGGCATGAACTATTTGCCAAATACACTGGTAACCATAACTAAAGTACGTGTAACTCCCGATTTGGCCATTGCCCGTATATTTTTAAGCTTTTTTGGCAATACTAACCTGCAACTGGCCCTGCAAACCATCAAATCGCACGCTTCAGAAATCAGGTATAAACTGGGTGCCCGCATCAAGGACCAGGTGAGGATAATTCCCCAATTGGAGTTTTTTGTTGATGATACCAGCGAGTATGTGGAACGTATGGATAAAATATTTGAAAAAATAAACAAAGAGGAACGGCAACCCGATACCGAATAAAAACTATCCGGATGGACCACCATATTTTGTTAAAAAACTTTATCGACAACAACCCCGAAGCCATTGGCAAGGTGGTTGACTTTGATGCCGGCGCCAACCGGCTTTTTTCGTTTGATTTTACCGCCGCCAATACCGAGCTAACCACAGCCATTATTGCTGATACGCAAAAGTTTAGCGATTGGGTAAGCCAAAAACTGAAAACCAGTAATTGCCGCTATGGCATTGGCGGTTATATGGAACACCGCACCATATACGCTGTAAGCGCGCATTTTGATACGGAAGACGAACCCCGTCGCCTGCACCTGGGGGTTGATATTTGGGGTGATGCAGGCACCCCTATTTATACCCCGTTTGATGGTAAAGTTCACAGCTTTCAGGATAACAATAATTTAGGCGATTACGGCCCTGCCATTATATTACAGCATAACCTTGATGGTTTAACCCTGTATAGCCTTTACGGCCACCTGAGCCGCAAAAGCCTGGAGGGCCTAACTGTTGGTATGCTGGTAAGCAAAAATCAGCAGATAGCCACGTTGGGCACCAATCAGGAAAATGGTCAATGGCCACCACACCTGCATTTCCAGCTTATGTTTGATATGGAAGGCAAGTATGGCGACTACCCCGGCGTATGCCGGTACTCAGAAAAAGAGGAGTACCAGAAAAATGTTCCTGATCCGGGATTGGTGCTGAGGTTTTCGTGGCACAAATTTGGATCCCGGGCTAAAAATGTGTCTATCCTAACCATTATTAAGGCTTAGCCCGATGTTAGTCGGAAATATCCTTTTACAAAACCATCCCTTTTGTTAAACCTTATATCCGTTTTATTGTCGATATTTATAGTATGATAAAGCGCTTGTTTATCGGTATGTTCATAATGCTGGCTGCGGCAGTTACAGTCTGCGCCCAGCAACCGGCTTTTAAGGGTGGGCAACAGGCGCTGGTAGATTTTTTAAAAACTAAAATAGTGTATCCCGAATATTCCAGGCTAAATTGTATCTCAGGCACCATTGATGTAGCCTTTAAGCTTGATCAAAATGGTCGTGTTGTTGATGCCAAAGTACAGCGCGGTTTAGGTATCGACCTTGACGATGAAGCCCTGAGGGTAATAAAACTCACCTCGGGCAAGTGGACCGTACCCTCAGATTATAACCTGGCAACCAGCCTGGTGCAACCCATCCGGTTCGACCCTGAAACAAACCGTTGCGGCTCAACCAATGCCGCTAATATGCAGGCTGCTATTGACGATTACAGAAACCGGCAGGAGCTTGAAAACGCCGTTACCAATTATTACATCAACAAATATAAAGGCAAGGCCGATCTGTCAAAAGAATCCTACATCATCGCCCTGAAAAAACAATTAGGCTTTGATGATGAACTGATAAGCGACCTGCTGAAACAAGCCAATGAAAAATTAAAACAAGGCGATAAGGACAGCGCCTGTACCGATTGGAATTTTATCCACAACATAGGCAGCGATAAGGCCAATAGCTTTATTTCGAAATATTGTGCCGCTCCCTAATCCCTGGAGGGTTTAAGACATGACTTATATTTTTTGAGCGTATAAAACTGTTGTCTTAATTTTTTACATTCACAGCGTTTATGCAAAACGAGCAGCAGTTACGCAAAAAGATAAAAACCTGGATCATTATATTTATTATCGGGCTGGTATTAAGCGGGGTAACCGCATTCCCTATTGAAACTGAGCTGGCTTTTTTTGCTGCACATGTGCACAATTTCCCAGTCTTTATGCAGGCCTGGGTTATAAAGGTTTATCAGGCGGTAAAAGCCACTAACCAAAACTATCCTTATTTAAGTTACGGTACCGACTGGCTGGCCTTTGGTCACCTGGTAATTGCCACGGCATTTATAGGCCCACTTAAAGACCCTGTTAAAAATATCTGGATAATTGAGTTTGGGATGATAGCCTGTGTTATGGTATTCCCGCTGGCCTTTATCGCCGGACCAATAAGGGGCATTCCGCTTTATTGGCGGTTTATTGATTGCTGCTTTGGTATTTTTGGCATTATCCCACTTTATATTTGCTACCGCGACATCAGGAAACTGGAACGAATTACAACCTGATCACTGAAAAAATACAGCGGTTTTATTTAAAAAAGCAGGTAGGTTACATGCTTTAAGGTTTGCCTTAGTTTTTCAAGGGCAATGCTCACCTGGCGCTCAACAGTTTTGGGCGATATGTTTAGTTGGCTGGCAATTTCCTTATATTTCATATCGCTGAAGCGGCTTAGTACAAAAATTTCGCGGCATTTTTCGGGAAGGGTGTTTATCGCGGCATTTATTTGCTGAGCTAATTCCTTTTCTTCATAACCATTTTCAACGGCGCTACGTACCTCATCAAAAAGATTATTCCTTTCTAAATAAGCCACGTATAAATTCTCAATTTTTTGGTGTTTTAAATAATTTAAGCTTCGGTTTTGCACCATTTTAAATAAATAGGAGCTAACCGAGCTCGAAAAAGTAACCTCATGGCCCTTTTCCCATAAAAGTTCAAACACATCTGCAACGATTTCCTCTGCAATTGACAGATCGTTTACAAAACGGTTAGAAAAAAGCGTAAGTCTGGCATAATAAAGCTTAAATAAAGCCTCAAAGGCCCTTTCATCGCCCTGCGTAAGTTTAGTAATAAGAATATCCTTGCTTTTGGTAATCATTTATTCATACTTTATCAAAATGGAGTACTTTTTAAAAAACTTTAACAAGTTAGGGAAAAATTTTTAAATGCTTCAAATTTAATATTGAAATAATGATAAAGTAATTATAAAACATTCTGCATAGTGTACACTACACACAATTAGTTCGGGCTTTTTGGGCACATATCCGAATATGTTAAAAAAAATATTTTCATTGTGTTTGAGGGTAAACCTGTTTTTAATTGTCTTGCTATTATAACAAGCATGGACAACGAAGAAATAAAACTGTTATTAGTAAAGTACATTACCAGGGAGGCTGATGAGAGTGAGATTGATCAGGTTAGGGATTGGGTAAATGCTCACCCCGAAAACGAGCAGTACTTTGCCCAGCTATATGAAACATGGCAAAATATGCTGTATCTACAGCCCAATGTTGTTAACGAGGAAAAAGCATTTGATAAATTTTCAGCACTATTGGTACCGCAGGAAACAAAATACCGATGGCTGATTAAATGGAGTAAGGTTGCGGCCATTATTACGCTGTTTGGTGTACTATCGGTTGTGTTAATAAAACATTACTCACAAAATGTTCAAAGTATCAGGGAAGTATCGGCCAATAATGGGGGTATCAAAAAGATCATCTTAACCGATGGTACCCTGGTTTGGTTAAATGCAGGCAGTAAACTAAACTATAGTACTGATTTTGGCAGAAAGAACAGAACTGTTTACCTGGAAGGCGAAGCATTTTTTGAAATAGCACCTGGTAAAAAAACCATCCCGTTTATTGTAAATACAAAAAATTACACCATACGGGATATCGGCACCAAATTTAACCTGAAGGCTTATCCTAACGACCCATTTTTTGAAACAACTGTTTTAAAAGGCGAGGTTGCGGTGGAAGGTAATATTGATAATAATGCACGTGAAATGAGCAGGATATATGTTAAGCCCCGTCAGGTATTGCGTATATACTATCGTCCGCAGAAAGAAAAATACACATATAAGTCTGATGATATACAGGAACTTAAAACCCTGAATGAGATACAGGTGCTACAGGTTGACTCGGCCAAGATGAATAAGTACGATGGCTGGAAAGAAGACCTGCTGGTATTTGACGGCAATACGCTTGATGAAATATCAAAAGTATTGGAGCGCCGATACAATGTAAAAATAGTTATGGACGACCCTGTTTTGCAAAATATAAGGTACTCTGGCAGCTTTAAAAATGTAGCAACTATTGATAAGGTATTAAATCTGATAAAAGGGAATACGGCTATCCAATATTCCATAGCAGGTAATACCGTAACCATTACCAAAAACAACAACTAAACAACAATAACTAAATTAAATAACCTTTAAAAAAAACGTATGGCAAAAAAATAACTCTCTCTTCAATAAAAAAACCCAGGTGCGCTAACACCCGGGTCATTAAATCAATAGCTAATACCCTACGCTTGGGGAAGCATCGTATTAACTGATTAACAAACACAAATTTATGATAAATTTTGACAGAAAATCTGTAATGGCCATACGCGTATGGCAAAAAACGATTAAAATTATGAAGCTTGTTACTGTTTTGCTCTTTACGGGTATAATGCATATACACGCTGCCGTCTATTCGCAAAACGTTTACAATTTTAACGTAAATAATATCTCGGTTAAACAAATGTTTAAACAGATAGAAAAAAACAGTAAGTACACTGTTTTTTATCGCCTTGACCAGGTAAACGTTGATAAGAAGATTAACGTAGAGCTGGCAGACGCCTCTATTGAAACGGTGATGAAAAATGTACTTCAAAATCAACCCTTAACCTTCCAGGTGGTTGACGATATCATCATCATTAAACCCACCGACGGCAAAAGTATTGCAACGGTTACTGTAACAGGTGTGGTTAAGGATGTAGCAGGCGCCCCGCTGCCGGGAGTAAGCGTAAAACTTGCAGGAAGCTCATTGGGTACGGTAACCAATATTGATGGTAAATACAGCCTTACCCTTCCTGATGGCACTGGAACGCTTGAATTTACCTTCCTGGGTTTTACATCACAACGTATACCTGTTAACGGGCAAACAAGCATCAATGTAACGCTCACCGAAGAGTCAAAATCATTGAATGAGGTTGTTGTGGTAGGTTATGCTACTCAAAAGAAAAAGGACCTTACCGGCGCTGTGGCAGTTGTAAATGTTAAGGACCTTAATAAGCAGGCTTCATCATCAGTAAACAGCCAGCTACAGGGCCAGGCATCTGGTGTTACAGTTACAGGATCGGGCCAGCCGGGCGAAGAGCCGCAAGTACACATCAGGGGATTTAACACCTTTGGTGATAATACGCCATTATACGTGGTTGATGGTATGGAAACTTATGATGTAAGCACCCTGAACCCAAATGACGTAGAAACATTCCAGGTATTAAAGGATGCCAGTTCGGCATCAATATATGGAGCCAGGGCAGCAAATGGAGTTATCATCATTACCACCAAAAGAGGCAAGGGCAAAGTAAACATACAATACGATGCTTATTATGGCTCACAAGTACCTAAAGGTGGCAATGTTTGGAATACCATTACTCCGCAACAAATGGCCGATCTGCAAATGACCGCGCAAAAAAATTCGGGCAATGATGATTTTAAAGATCCTCTATATAACCCTACCGGTGTCGGATCAACCTATACAGTTCCGGATTATATAACTCCTGCAGGTGCTAAAGAAGGTTCAGCTGCCGTTAATCCTTCAAAATATTATGTTAATCCCAATTTTACATCACCAGCGGATTATGCAAATTTTTACAGGATAACCAGGGCCAACAAAGCCGGCACGGATTGGTATCACGAGATATTTAAAAGCGCGCCAATGAACAGCCATAACCTAACGTTAAGCGGCAGTACCGATCAGGCAAACTACCTGTTTTCACTTAACTACTTTAATCAGCAAGGTACGTTGATTGATACTTACCTTAAAAGATATACCCTGCGTTCAAATACAAACTTTAATATAACCAAACATATCAGGGTGGGCGAAAACCTTGCTTATTCCATTACCAAACTACCGCAGGTAAATAACGCTCAAAGCCACGGACAGGTAACTACCAATGATCCTGATGGAGTTATTGCACATGCCTTAAGGGAGCAGCCTATTATACCGGTTTACGATATTATGGGTAACTATGGCGGCAGTTACGGTACCGGTCTGGGTGATGCCAACAACCCGGTAGCTATACAAAACCGCACAAAAAATAACGGATCAACCAGTTACCGTATATTGGGTAATGTGTTTGCCGAAGCTGATATTATTAAAGGCCTTACATTGCGTACCAGTTTTGGTGGTGATATTGTTAACAGCAACGATCACGCCTTTACCTACCCAACTTATGAAAACGTTGAAAATTCCACGATAAACAGTTATAGTGAAAATTCAGCCGCCGATTACAGTTATAACTGGACAAATACGCTTACTTATCAAAAAATATTTGGAAAGCATAGCCTTAACGTGGTTGTAGGTACTGAGGCTGTTGAAGATCATTCAAGCAGCCTTGGCGGCAGCATACAAGGTTTTTATACTTTTGACCCCAATTACGTTAACCTTTCAACCGGTACAAATAACAAAAACACCAGCAGCAGCAAGACCAGTAATTCCCTGTTCTCGGAGTTTGCCCGCCTTGATTATATTTTTAATGATAAATACCTGTTCAATGCAACTATCCGCCGCGACGGTTCATCAAAGTTCCCGGTAAGTCAACGGTATGGTTATTTTCCCGCATTTAGTGCCGGCTGGCGCATTTCGCAGGAAAGTTTCCTGAAAGATGTAAAATGGATCAGTGATTTAAAGTTGCGTGGTGGCTGGGGTATTATGGGTAACCAGATCAATATGGGATCAAAGGATGCTCACATTACCTATAGCAATAGCATAGGGCAGTCATATTACCCAATAGATGGCACTGCAAACTTAACACCGGGCTTTTATCAGGATCAAATAGCAAACCCTAATGCTTTGTGGGAAAAAGACATCAACTCTAACTTTGGTTTTGATGCTACCCTGCTCGATGGTAAAATAGCTGTAACTGCTGATTATTACCGTAAGGATATCAAAGATCTTTTGTATGCTGCTACACAATTGGGTACCGCCGGTAACGGAGCTGTGCCTGCACAAAACGTAGGTAAAATGAAAACCGATGGTCTTGATATATCAGTAACAGGTAATATTAAAGCCAGTAGCGACCTGAGTTTTAATGCAACAGGTACCATAACTACTTATAACAACAAAATATTAAAAGTATCTGACGATGCAAACTATTTTGCAGGTACCGCAACAAGCCGTTTTGATAGCCCTATTACCCGTAACCAGGTAGGCCACTCATTAGGCGAGTTTTACGGATACCAGATTGCCGGTTTCTGGAACACCCAGGGCGAAATTGATGCTGCTAATGCAGGCGCTCAAAAAATAAGCAATGATGCAAACGCTGTTTACCAATCAGATGTTAAGGTAGGTCGTTTCAGGTATAAAGATGTAAACGGCGATGGAATAATAACCGAAGCCGACCGTACATTTTTAGGCAATCCTAATCCTAAAGTTACTGCCGGCTTAAACCTGGGTGTAAATTATAAAAACTTTGATTTTAGTGTATTCCTATATGGCTCATTTGGCAATAAATTATGGAACAGCGTAAAATATTGGAGAGATTTTTATGCCTCCTTTGGAACAGCTAAAAGCTATACTGCCCTTAACGATTCGTGGACACCTACACATCAGGATGCCAAAGCTCCTATTCAGGAACTGGATGCATCTACAAGCAGCGGGGCAACACCTAACTCATACTTTGTTGAAAACGGAACCTACGTTCGTATGCGTAACGCTCAAATCGGTTATACTTTTAACATCAAAAGTTTAAAAAAAGCAGGTATCCAAAAATTAAGGATTTATGTATCAGCAACAAACCTGTTTACCTTAACTGGTTACAGTGGTGTTGATCCTGAACTAAATGGCACCACTACTGATTTTGGTATTGACGAAGGTGGTTATGCAAGTCCGCGCACATTTTTATTCGGAGTTAATTTTTCATTATAACAACAGTATTAAAAGTATTACAATGAAAGCAAAAAAATATATTACCATAATGCTACTCAGCGCTTTGTCGCTTGGTGCGTGTAAAAAATCATATCTTGATAAGCCTATTACCGGAGCACTTGAACCACAGTTTCTGGAAACCGAAGATGGCGCGAACCAATTACTTATTGGCGCTTATGCCGCTTTAGATGGGCAGCAAGGCGGCGATGCGGCTATTGGTGGTGGCGGTGCGTGGGAAGCCTCACCTGACAACTGGGTATACGGCGGTGTTACAGGTGGCGATGCATCAAAAGGAAGTATTGCCGGTGATCAACAACCTATTGAACCCATTTTGAAATATAATGCTGATGCCAGCAATGGTTTTTTTAACAGCAAATGGAGAGCTGATTATGAAGGTGTGGCACGTACAAATAACACCTTAAAAATAACAGCCAAAGTAACCAAGATAACAGATGCGGCAAGAACCAACATAGTAGCCCAGGCCAAATTTTTAAGAGCTCATTATTATTTTGACCTTAAAAAGATGTTCAACAATGTGCCCTATCTTGATGAAACTACTACCAATGTTAATCAGCCAAATAATACCGACATATGGCCAAAAATTGAAGCAGATTTTAAATACGCCTATGATAACTTGCCGGTTACCCAATCAGAGGTAGGCCGTGCCAATAAGTGGGCAGCGGGTGCTTATTTAGGCAAAACCTATTTATTTGAGCATAAATATGCCGAAGCAAAAGTAGTTTTTGACGCGGTAATAGCTCAGGGAGTAACATCCTTAGGCCAAAAGTATGCGCTGAATGCTCGTTTTAATGATAATTTCAGAGCAGCTACAAACAACAGTGCCGAATCGGTATTTGCGGTACAAGCCGCGGCTAACACTGATCCTAACGGCCCATCAAATGCAAATAATGGCGACATGCTGAATTTTCCATACGGTAATAGCAGTCCGTTTAGCTGCTGTGGTTTTTATCAGCCTTCTATTGACCTGGCAAACCATTTCCGTACCAATTCGGCTACAGGTCTTCCATATCTTGATGACTACAACAGCCATGCGCTAAAAACAGATATGGGCGTAGCCGCTGATGAAGATTTCACACCCGAAACCGGAACAGTAGATCCACGGTTAGACTGGACAGTTGGTCGCCGGGGTATACCATATCTTGACTGGGGCTTACACCCAGGTACAGATTGGATAAGGGATCAGCAATATGGCGGCCCATATTCGCCTATTAAAAATGTTTATGGTCAGGCCGAGCAGGAAACCAATGGTGATAATACCTCCTGGGCACCTGGTTCGGGCATCAATTACAGCCTTATCCGTTATGCTGATGTATTACTGATGGCTGCCGAAGTTGAAGCACAGCTTGGTAATTTAGATAAAGCTGAAAGCTATGTAAACATGGTACGTAACCGGGCCGCCAATACAACAGGATGGGTACATACCTATAAAAATAATGATAAACCAACTACAGGCTTTACCACAGCTCCTGCTGCAAATTATAAAGTAAGCCCTTATCCGGGTGGGGCTTTTGCGAGTAAAGACTTTGCTCTTAAAGCTATTTATTTTGAGCGCAAAATTGAATTAGCCATGGAGGGCCATCGCTTTTTTGACCTCGTTAGATGGGGTATTGCTGTTACTGAGCTTAATGCTTACATAGCCTATCAAAGCACGCTAACCAATGATGTTAAGGGCGGAAAATTCATTAAAGGCAAAAGCGAGTATTATCCTATACCACTGGCGCAAATTGATTTAAGTGCAAGCGGCGGCACGCCACAACTCAAACAAAACCCAGGCTATCATTAATAAAAATTCAAACAGAACTAAGCGGGACTTTCTTTTGCCCCGCTTAGTTTTAAATTTGCAGCTTATCACGCTCCTGTTTTAAGCTTATCAAACCCAAAACGTTAATATATATGAACAAATCATCAGCGCGATTTTTATCGCTGGATGTATTTCGCGGTATGACCATATGCTTTATGATCATTGTAAATACACCTGGCAGCGGGGCGGCTGCGTTTTCGCCCCTTGAACATGCTGCCTGGCATGGCTTTACACCAACCGACCTGGTATTTCCGTCATTTTTATTTGCAGTAGGCAATGCCATGAGTTTCTCCATGAAACGCTATCAGGAAATGGGTAATGTTGCCGTTTTAGGCAAAATATTTAGACGTACACTGCTTATTTTTTTAATTGGCTACTTAATGTACTGGTTCCCGTTCTTTAATTTTGATGGCGGGCATATTTCTTTATCACCTATATCTAACACCCGCATTATGGGGGTTTTACAGCGCATAGCTTTATGCTATTGTTTTGCCTCGCTCATGATCCATTTCCTGTCAAAACAATCGGTCGTTATTTTATCGGTACTGTTTTTATTAAGCTATTGGGTTTTATTGCTGGTTTTTGGCGACCCTAATGATCCGTTGAGCATGACCGGCAACGCGGGTATTTTCCTTGATAAATATATACTCGGCGACAGCCACATGTATCACGGCGAAAAAATAGCATTTGAACCCGAAGGGATCCTGAGCACCCTGCCCGCTATTGTCAATGTGGTTGTTGGTTATTATGCGGGTAAATTTGTACAGCAAAAGGGTAAAGGCTATGATGTTATTTCAAAAATGCTGCTTACCGGCTGTCTGTTTATATTCCTGGCCCTGTGCTGGAACATGGTATTCCCGATCAATAAAAAATTATGGACAAGCTCATTTGTACTGGTTACCACCGGGCTTGATCTCGTGATCCTGTCGTTCCTGGTTTACGCGCTCGAGATCAACAACTGGAACAAATGGAACTGGACAAGATTTTTCACCATATTGGGAAAAAACCCATTACCCATTTATGTGCTGTCAGAAATATTGATCATACTTTTTTGGGCGGTTAATGTAAAACCTGGTGTAACCCTTCTCGACTGGATAAACACCTCTATTTACCAGGTAATAGCGCCGGGGGCCATTGGGTCGCTCCTGTTTGCTATAAGCTATATGCTTATTTGCTGGAGTGTAGGCTGGGTGCTCGATAAAAAGAAAATTTATATCAGAGTCTAACTAAACCCCGAATGCAATAAAAAAAGCGCAGTCGTTAAATGGCTGCGCTTTTTTTATGTATAGTTCAATTATATCAATCCAATTTTTCTTTTAKCCTGTACCCCTCGGCCATATCAGGTATCTGCTCAAATGACATTCCCGGATATTGCTTTTCTATACGGCCTATATTGGTACAAGCAGATTCAAAATATCCATCATCAATTACTTCCTTAATTGCTGCTCTTATAGTTTTATGATTAAGATTCTTAACAATGACCATATCTGTAGCCCAGAAACTAACTGAATTAGCCTTCGTCATTAACTTTTGAATGTTTACCAATGTAAATAAGGTAGCAACAAAAACTGTCCCATTCTTGAATATTACATTCACATCAATGTTATCATCAAACTCACTTGTTTCGTTATATCCGGCAGGAAAGGTAATTTTAAAATCCATCGTCCATCTTTTAAAGTAAAGATAAAACTAACAAACACCGCTTGCTATAATGCCAATGATAATATTTCACAAGTTTCATAGCGTATAAAAATTGCTCTTTCAAAATACAATTTCACATAAAAATGTGAAATTGATTACAATAATTATAAAAAATTAAAAAAAGTTTGCGTTTTTATC